>JALTPW010001068.1 GCA_026999335.1 Chromatiales bacterium | reverse complement strand
AGCTTGGGCAATTTGCCATCGGCGACCGCCTGGGTGATTTGCATCAGTTGTTGCAAGGGGCGATTGAAGTTGCGGATGATCAGCAGGCCGATGATCAGTATTGCCGTGCCGCCTACCAGTGCCAGCAACAGGATCAGGTCACTGTTGCGCGCCAGTTTGTCGAGCAGTTCCTGTTCGGAAATGGCCAGCCACAGCCGGTAGCTTTTTTTGTCCGTGTCGCCGAGGGGGATGGTGCGTACATGATAGGCTCGTTTGTCGATGGTGATGAGACCGTTGTCCGGCTGGAACTGCCGGCCTTCCGCGCCGGGCAGATTACTGAGTGAGATGTGATCGTCATCGCCGACCAGTACGTAGTAACCGCCAAAGAAGTGGTGGCGTTCCAGCCATCTCCGGTCGAGAGGGTGGGTAAGGGCGACGATACCCCGTGGTGCGCCCTGGAAATAAATGCGTGCCCAGGTCACCCGTTCGAAATTTTCTTTACCCTGAAAATAGAAGGCGCCTTCGCTGGCATTGTCTGTCCGGGCATTGATGACCTGTACCAGGTCACCGTGCTCCTCGCCGACGATGGCCCTGCCATCGTTGGCGATGAATGCGGTGCGCTGGATTGGCAACCAGCCGAAGTTACGCCGATACAGGTTCCACAGGGCTTCTTTTTCACCATTGATCTCGGTGGTGATGAACATGTATTCCTGAATAATGAGGTCATCGCGCACCACTTCGGTGTAGTGCAGCAGCTTCTCCTCTTCCATCTCGATATTGCTGCGCAGCAGATTGGAAAGATTGAGGCTGTAGATTTCTGCTTCTTCAATGATCACGTTGCGTGAATAGATATGGGTATAGGCGAGGATACTGATGAGAAATACCATCAGTAGGGCATTGTAGAAGATGATGCGGGCGTGATAGGTGTGGAGCATTACTGCGTCTGTGGCCTTAGTGGCAGTAGTTCATATTGTCGGGCGACACGCCGGAAGGCTGGCCCGTGCTGGGTTTCACGAATCAGTTTGAGTATGTCCGCTGACGGTGTGCGGTTGGTGATCGCCGACAGCTGGCGGAAGAAGGGGTAGGCACCGCTGGCGAGATTGGCGGCGGTCGGTTTGAGGCCGTCGATGCTGAGTGCCTTGACGCGATCATCAGGTGCAAAGACCCAGGTGGAGCCGGTGTGCCCGATGGCGCCGCTGAAGTCGTTGATGCGCTGGATCATGGTGGCGGCGCTGTTGGCGTTGAGGCGTGTCTTGCGGAAGTCCTTGGGTGAGGGGAGGATCGTCTTCCAGTGGCCAGGGCGGTTTTTGCAGTGCAGGCGCGTGACCAGCACGATGGGTTTATCGGTGCCTCCCACGTCTTGCCAGTTACTGATTTCACCGCGGAAGATGGCGCGCACCTGTGCGCTGCTGAGGTTGTCGACGGGATTGTCTTCGCGTACCAGAATCAGAATCGGCTCCAAGGCCAGGGGATGAACGATCAGTCCCTCGCGCAGCACTTCCTTCTCGCTCAGTGGGCAGCAGACGAAGCCGAAGGCCTCGCGGTTTTCCGTCGCCTGTTTGGCCAGTTTGATGGCCGCGTTGCAGCCTGCGCCGAGCATGGAATTTTTGCCGTAGAGGCTGATCTTGCGGCCGGTCTTCGCCTCCAGGTCGGCCTCGATGGCATCGAAGACGATCCATGCAAAATGTGCCCCGATCCCGAGCAGCACGTCGTCGGTACCATCCTCATCGGCACCGGCCGGCGTGAATGCCAGGCACGACATGAGCAGGGTGGCCAAAACCCCCCAATCCACCTGGTGTCTAGGCGACGACAAAATCCACGTCCTCGATATTGCCGTTTTGCAGGTGGAAGCCGCGCATCTCCAGGGTGCCCTCGGTGGCCAGGGAGATAATGATGTAGAGGGCATCGGGATAGGTCGCCTCGCGCAGATCCGTGGCCGAGGGCAGTGCGGGCGTGTGCGGATGGGAATGATAGATGGCGAACAGTTCTTCGCCTCGCTCGCGTATCTGACGCATGGCCTCGATTTGCTGCTGTGGGTGCATGCGGAAACGATGTGCGGGTTTTTCGGCGGCATTGGCCACCGGGTAGCAGTGCACGGGCTGCCCGCTGCGGGCGGAAACAAGGCCGCAGATTTCGCTGTCTTCGGCCTGCTGCGCCTGTTGTAGAATCTGGTTGATCAAGGGGCGGGGAAAGGGAATCGGGGTCATGTTATCTCCAGGGATGTCGCAACGATAAGCTACGCAGTCGCGGCACAGATGGGGCAGTGGGCATCCCTGCGGTAACGCATCTCCCGCCATTCCAGATGGGCGGCATCGAGGATCAGCAGCCGGCCGGTCAGGGGCTTGCCGATTCCGGCCAGCAGTTTGATCGCCTCCAGCGCCTGCATGCTGCCGATCACGCCCACCAGCGGCGCCAGTACGCCGCTGGCGCTGCAATTGGCCCAGCTGCCCTCCGGGCTATTGTCGGACGTGTCATCGTAGAGACAGCGGTAACAGGGGCTGTCCGCATCATTGCTGAAGACGGTGATTTGTCCGTCCAGGCCCACGGCGGCGCCGGAGACCAGCGGCGTCCGTTCGGCCACGCAGGCGGCGTTGATGGCGAAGCGGGTGGTGAAGTTGTCACTGGCGTCGAGGACGATATCGGCGGCGTGTACCGCTTGCTGCAAGGCCTCGCCTGTCAGGCGTTGTGGCAGGGTATCGATCTGCACATCCGGATTCAGCGCCTGTAGCGTCTGCGCTGCGGACTCCACCTTGGGGCGGCCGATGTCGCCGTTCCCGTGGACGATCTGGCGTTGCAGGTTGCTCAGATCCACCGTATCGAAGTCTGCCAGGGTCAGATGACCCACGCCAGCGGCCGCCAGATACATGGCCACTGGTGAGCCCAGTCCGCCGAGGCCGATGATCAGGGCATGGCCGTCCAGCAGGCGCTGTTGCCCCTCAAAGTCCATGGAAGGCAGCATGATCTGCCGACTGTAGCGCAGGAGTTGTTCATCGTTCATGGAGGATCATTATAAGCCGATCATGGGGTGCGTGTGTGCTGTTGAACACGGGAATTTAGGGGGTAAAAGTGTGAAATATTACCATTTCTTCTATCGCCCCCCGGGTTTTGTTTATGTGTTCCATGCGCGAATCCACTGCTGTTCCGCTAACGAAGTCACACCGCAGTGTCAGCGCCCAGTCCAAGGGACGTGCTGGATATTCTTTTGAGACATCAAAATGACAGCACAGGTCATTCCGGGCTTGATCCGGAACCCGGCGGTTTCAATGACTTCCTGGATGCCGGGGCAGGCCCGGCATGACGATAGATTGTCAGCGGAACGACATCAGCAATTGCTTCAGCAGCAGTGCCTACCCGTTGGACGAGATGGCGGCGTTTGATGTGCCGTCAGGTGTTGGCGCGGTGGTGCCGCAGGCTGTACAGGATGAGCTGTCGCCCACACGGCTTGTTACAAAATCTGCATGCAGATCGCAGAGGGATTTCGTGATACTAAAATCATCGACTGGGTTTATTCGTCTCGTTTTAAGGTTAAAACCACCGCCTTCAGGCGGTCAGATTTATCCGTGCCGCTTGTTGTCTGGGTTGTTGAAGGTGCGTATGAAGGCAAGTTGTTTTGGTTGTCACTGTAGGATGCTGGTGAGCGGTAGCGAACCGCATCGTTTGTGTTATCAAGTTCTGGGCGCGGGTGATGACAGGTGTTTGACCGATGCGGTTCGTGGAACTCACCACATCCTACATGGATTTCTGGGAATATTGGCAGGCGTGGGTTTAAAAAACGAACCGGCCCGTATCCGGACTTTCAGTCCGTAAGACTAACCCACCGGCTTTAGCGGGTGGTTGTTGAGTTTGTTAGCTGTATTTTCTTTCTCTACCTTCCCTGATGGCATCTACAATTTCTGAGGACGTTATACCGAGATCAACGCCTTCAACATCAAGAGGCGACTGTTTCGGCGTGACAGGCTTGATATAAAATGCCTCACCATCCCGTTTTTTGACACAAACAACACCTTCCTTTTTTGCTTCTTCCAGAATAGATGCAAAATGTTGTCTTGCTTCGGTAAAGCTATATTCTCTCATGACCTTGTCTCCACAACTGAAACTCCCGTTTTCTCTGCCATGGCCTTCAACGTTTTGTCCAGGGTGAGTAATGATGTACTCGTTTGCTGTGCACATTGAATAAGATAGGCATCATAGGCATATATATTGTGTGTATGAGTGATTTCCAGCGTTTTCTCAAGTGGAATATCAATAAATTTTATGGGTATTTCACGATAAGTGGCAAGTGCCCGTTTCGCGAGTTCAATACTTATTTTTCTTCTTTTAAACATGGCAGAAAAGGCGTTGCCGATTTCCCAGTGAACAGAAATTGGCGAGCAGAGGAAATAACCCTTTGTTATTTCAACGATTTTATATTTCGATGCTTCATTACCGATAACGGCGATCAGTGCTGAAGTGTCTATTGTGATATACATCTAATGCCGCCCATTTTGTACATATGTACATAGGATAGTCAGTGTGCCAGATTTTGTACAGTTAATGCCCAGCATGAGCATTAACTGATGGAAGGAAAAAAACCGTTTGTATTAATCGGGCATCTTTTGATGCCGGGTTAGGGAGGGGCAATTATTTTGACAGTCCTTCGGGGTCGCTGCGCCTTCCCAATCCACTCCCAGCGGTATTGGTCGGGTTGCGTCTGAAAAAGTGCCATACTGCGTTGCCGACGGGGACGCAGTAGCTTTGTTCGTACCTAAAGCACTCGCTGCGCTCGCGGGGCAGGCTCTCGCTCTTTTGGAACCACCAGGCTTCGCTCTCGCTGTTGTTCATTAAAATCCATGGAGGGCACATGATCTGCCGACTGTAGTGCTGGATTATGTGTAGGACTCCTGGGTGTTAGATGAATAACCAAAACATCTATTTTTCCGCGCTGACTTCAATGCGCGGTGTGGCCGCGCTTGGGGTCGTGCTTTTTCATTCTTTAGCAACCCTGCCCCAGATTGCCCAACAGATGCCCGCTTTGTTTAGTACGAAGGGCTATTTATGGGTTGATTTCTTTTTTGTGCTCAGTGGTTTCGTTCTGGCGCATAGCAATGGAAAAAAATTTGCGGGAAGCTTTACGCCTGTTACCTATGAGTCTTTTATCGTAGCAAGATTTGCCAGGATTTATCCGGCGTATATTGTTGTGTTGGCACTGTTTGTCCTGCTGGAATTTCTGGCGCAGACTGCAGTCATTGCCAGGTTCGGTGAAGATATCCGCGAGGCTTTTTTTGCCGGGCCATATGTGCCCGAGGCATTGCTGAGCAATATCCTGATGCTGCAATCGGTGGGGGTGCATGAGCAACTGACATGGAACATGCCCGGGTGGTTTCTGAGTGCCGAGTGGCTGGTCTATCTGCTCGTGCCGCTGATATTTTATTTTTTTTACGGTTGTGGTTATTGGGCCTGCGTTTTGTTGACGGTCTTGTCGATAGGCGGACTGCTTGGCCTGCAATCTTCGCTGGGCAGGGATGATCTTGATATTACCTATGATTTTGGTGCGCTCAGATGTCTTTTGGAAGTGGCACTGGGCTACGCACTTTTCCGGCTGAGGTCTGTTGGCGCATTGGTAGAGTCTTTGCGGGGTGATATGGCGGCATTGTTGGTTCTTTTTGCCATTCCTATCGGTATGTATTTGTCGATACCGGATGTCGGTATCGTGTGCCTCTTTGCGCTCGCCATTGTGGTGTTGTCGCTCAATGATGGCCGGGTTCAGTCGTTTTTCAGTGTAAAGCTCCTGTTGTTTATCGGTACCATTTCCTATTCGATATACCTCGTACAATGGCTGCTCTTTCGTGCCGTAAAACTGTACTTGGCGATATATCTGGATACCAATCCCGCAGAGTATTTTTCTCCATCGACGGGCTGGATATTTGTGGCCTCCATCATCGTCGGCAGTATTTTGATGGGCGGGTTGTTGTACTGGCAGGTGGAAAGGCCCATGCACGATAGAGTGAAGCGGGCGCTACTGTGAGGTTCGTCGTTTCACGGATGGCTTGACGCGATTTTTTGGTGTGACCGCCGGGCCGTTGTGGCCGGAACTGCCATTGGGGGCATTCAGGAATGGTTGCGTAGGTGCTTGGGGTGGGGGTCGCGGCAGCCGTGATTACGCTGTTGGTAGCTGTTGATAAAGACGTCGAGGGTGGCGTTGGCCTTGTCGTGACTACGTCCCATGTTGGCCTGCTCGGTTTCTTCGCAATAGTAGATGAGGGCGCGCCTCATGCGGCACAGTAGGCTGTTGTCCAGATGGAAGCCGAGTTCGGCGAGGGATTCTTCGATGATCTGTAGGCTGATCTGGCTGAGTCTGTA
>JALTPW010001067.1 GCA_026999335.1 Chromatiales bacterium | reverse complement strand
AAACATTACCAGCGCAAGGAAAACCAGCTGTTCCCTTGCCTGGAAAGACACGGCTGGGACGGCCCCAGCAAAAACATGTGGGCCTTTCACGATGAGATTCGCGCCATGCTCAAACAAATTCGACTGGCGCTGGAACAAGGCCGACTGGAAAAGGTCGGCGTCAATTTTTCCCTGCTCAAGGAAGAAATGCTGCGCCTGATCTCAGTCGAGGAAGAACGGCTGCTGCCCAATGCGCTGAAACTGCTGGAAGAATCGGAATGGCAGGCCATGCGCACCGGCGACGAAGAAATCGGCTGGATGCTGGATATTACGCCACCGCCCTATCCCGCCCCCTCGGAAAAAGAGAACGAGACAGAAGAAATAGAGAAAAACTACGTCCACCCCTCACAAGCCGAACCAGATGAAAACCCGGACATCGCCACCGACGCCACCTTCCACTATGACGAAGGCTACATGACCCCGCAGCAGGTGAACCTCATTTTCCGCACCTTGCCACTGGATATCACCTACGTGGATGAAAATGACCGTGTGGTGTTCTACAACCGCGGCGACGAGCGCCTCTTCCCCCGCAGTGCCGGCGTCATCGGGCGCGAAGTGCGTTATTGTCATCCGCCGAAGTCCGTAGACACCGTACTGCGCATTCTCGAAGAGTTTAGAAAAGGCACGCGCGACGTGGCCGATTTCAGGATCAACTTCAAGGGAAGGCTGGTACAGATTCGTTATTTTGCAGTGCGAGACGACGACAAGACCTATCGCGGCGTGCTGGAGATGTCCCAGGACATCACCGACATTAAGACTCTGGAGGGGGAACAGCGCCTGCTGGACTGGGACTGAGCCCGGATAGTATCTGGAGACACAATCAAAGCAGCCTGGATGGAACGCAGCGTAGTCCGGGAAGTGTGACACCACCCCGCTCTGGACTCCACTGCGTTTCATCCAGGTTACTCGTTACATTGGCGGTAAGGATGTCACAACACGATCACTGACCCTGCTTACCACTGTCTGGAAGACGCTCGTGAAATGGCTATAGCCAAGACTGAACTCAAGCTGATAAATCACCGCATAATTCGATTTCGAAAAAATCCATAGATGACGGAACTGGCTATCTCTATTGCGCACGGCACACACTACTTCAATCTCTCTAGTTTGAACTCCCCGAAGCTCGCCTAAAGCGCCTACTTTTGGTGCTGTAATTATCGTCATTCCGACCTGCTTTTAGCCGCAATCCGGAGATCCGGTTTTTGCCGGAGCGATTCATCCAGAACGTTTGACCTTTCCTATACGCTGGATTCCCACCTGCGCGAAAATGACAGCATGCCAAGTCTCTCAAGACTCAACCGAAAGCAAGTTCGCAAGCCAAAGATGATAGTTGAAGACGCTGCAGCCCTTCATGAAGGGGATGGCGAATTCGGCATCTTCGCCGGTTTCGTCTCATGACAAATCCACAGCCGGATAGGCCAGATGGAAATAAAGGTGATTATATTGAGCTTGTGCCAGCGTAGCGAAATCCACACCCATGAATTGGAAATTGAGCTGTTGCGCCAGGATATTCAGGACTATCGTAATCTTAAAACCGAGAAATCCAGCAACCTTCGGAAAGAATACCGGAAGAAGTCGGAACAACAGGAGAAGGAACGAAAACCCAAGAGGATACGGGATAAAAACCAAGATCGCGGTCATGAGCCAGAAATCTAATGCCCCTTAATAATGTCCCTTAAAATGAAGAAATGTCCTAAAAATAGGTTGCCTATGCCCTTTAAATGCGCTGCTTTGATTTAAAAGACACCTAGAGAGTGAGCATGACACAAGAAATTGAGCAGCAAAACAAAGAAATCATCATCCTTCTAGGCAAGCAGGCGTTTGAAGATGTGAATAAAAGAACCTCTCACTTGAACTGCAATATTCCATTCATCAAAAGCAATCTATGTCCGCTCAGCTTTACCGGCGTTACTCGGGATGATTACACCACAGCACTTCTAGT
>JALTPW010001066.1 GCA_026999335.1 Chromatiales bacterium | reverse complement strand
GACAGGGCGATGAACAGGGGCGCCATGATGGCGGCATCGTAGGCCTGACGGGCCACCAGAAAGCCAAAAATAGAACCGGTACCCAGGGTGAGAATCAGGCGCCAGAGGAAGGCAAACAGACCGGCGCCCCGGGTGAAACGGTTTCCACGACGCTCCATCAGGGTCCACAGATAGACCGCGACGATGACGAAAAAACCGTTATAGAGAATGATGTTCCAGGCGAAGATGGACATGAAATTGAGGTTCATCATGGCCATGATCAGGCGGTCGGGACGCCCCAGATCGAGCACCAGTACCAGCAGGCCGCCGGCCAGCAGGGCGATGGCCAGTAGGCCGGAGAGACGTGACAGGGGCTTGAAGGCGGTGCGTCCGAATACCGAAGCCATGGAGGCGACATTGAGCGCGCCGGAGGCGGCGACGATGAGAAATACGGCGAACACGTGCGGCATGCCCCAGACGATCTGGTTGTTCATACCCGTAACCCAGTGACCATTGTGCTCCATGTACCAGGCGGCGCCCAGACCGGCGGCGATCAACAGTCCCAAAAAACCCAGTAGCGCCCAGTAGCTGCTGCTGTTTCCGGAAATCTCACGAAAGGTGCTTGGTTTCATGTATCAGGCCCGTTAGATATTCTGATAGCGCACGCCAAGGTCGAGGCGCAGGTCGCCACGGATCTCAGTACTTGGCTCGCTGGCCAGGCGCCTTGCGATCTCGCTGTCGGCATCCTTGAGGTCGCCGAACAGGATGGCCTTTTCCGGGCAGGCCTCGGCGCAGGCGGGGATTTTTCCCTGGTCGACACGATGGACACACAGGTTGCAGCTCTCCACCGTGCCCTTGCCTCGCGGCGATTGGGTTTTTTGCCCGTGCAAATCCTCGTGAATGAAGGAGCGCGCCTTGTAGGGGCAAGCCATCATGCAGTAGCGGCAGCCGATGCAGCGGTGTTTGTCCACGAGCACGATGCCGTCGTCGCGCTTCATGGAGGCGCCGGTGGGACAGACGTCCACGCAGGGTGGATGGGCGCAGTGCTGGCACATCATGGGCAGCGAGGTTTCGTGGCCGGTGGTGCGGTCACGCAGTGTGACCTTGCGTATCCACTGGGCCTTCTGTGCGGGGGATGAGCGTTGTTCGTCGTTACTGCTGCGGCCCCAGCCATGCTCCATCTCGCAGGCCTGGACGCATGCGTCGCAGTCGCTGGCGCATTTGCGGGTGTCGATGAGCAGGCCCCAGCGGTTTTTGCTGCTGACGGCCTGACCGGTGGGGCGTGCCTGTGCCACGCGGGTGAGCACGAGGCCGCCGCCCAATGCCGCAGCACCGGTGATGGCGGCGCTCTGAGCGAGAAAACGGCGCTTGTAGCTGTCGATCTTGTTGTTCATGACTTTTTTGCCACTCATGGCCTTTTCGTCGCTCATGGCTGTTCTCCCCTTACCGGCGTTGCTGAGGGTTCGGGGATGGAAACATGGCACTGCCAGCAGTCCACCCGCACGGCCGCATAGTCGTGGCATGCGCGGCAGAAGTGGCGTGGGTCAGCGGCCGTGACCGGTTGACCGTCGTCATCCTGCACCACATGGCAGGTAAAGCAGTGTTTTAGGCTGTGCTGCCTAGTGCGAATGCCGCGTTGTACGGTGTCGTCACGCTGGTGTTCGAGTAGCGTCATGTGATTGCGGCGCATGAACCCGGTGTCTTCCACACACTGCTCACCCTTGATCGCTTTGGGGATGTCCGGCAGCGGGGCAGCGGCGAGCGCCGGTGTGCCTGCCGTCAGCAGCAGGATCATCAACAGGGGGAATCCATAGCGTTTCACCACCCGTGCTCCCGGTTTCACGCTCGATTGTGGTCTGTGTGTCATCCGTGGCCGCCGGTTTATTCGCCCAGGCCCATCTTGATGTAAGCGGTGGGGCAGACGTCGGCGCAGATGTGGCAACCGATGCAGCGGGTGTAGTCGGTCTCCACGTAACGGCCGGTGGTGTGCTGATCCTTTTTCACCTTGTGCACGGCGTCTTGTGGACAGTAGATGATGCAGTTGTCGCATTCGAAGCACATACCACAGCTCATACAGCGACCGGCCTCGGTCACCACTTTCTCTTCCGGCAGGGCCTGCACGCGCTCTTCGAAGTGACCCAGCACCTCGTTGGCGTCCGGCACGTCCTCTTTGCGTTTGTGGCGTGGTTCGTACGCGAAATGGCCGAGGAACAGTTCGTCGGCGGAAACGATGGAATAGGCCGAGCGATCCTCGAAGTTGTGGATGGCAAAATCGGCCTCGGCGGTGCCGCGGCGGCCACGGTCGATGCCTCGGGTACGCTCGTCGCCTTCCGGCTGGAATTTTTCCGGTGCCAGCTGGGCCTCCTGCAATTTTTTCAACAGATCGAAGTGGTGTACGTCGACCTTGGGCCGCTTGCCCTGTGCCTGATGTTTCAGGTAGTGATCGATACTTTCGGCGACGACGGAGGCCTGACCGATGACGGTGGTCAGCAGGTGCGGCTGGACGATATCGCCGGCGACGAAATAGCCTTCCTTGTTAGGCATTTGAAAGTTCTTGTCGGCGTCGATGAGACCGCGTTCGTTGGCGAGCCCGTCCATGCCGTCAAAACGGCCGGTCTGGCCAATAGCGGCGACAATAATATCGGCCTCGATATCGTATTCGGAGCCTTCGACGACTTCCATCTTGCCGTTTACCCGCTTTAGTTCGCGCACACGCAGGGCCTTGGCGCGGCCGTCGTCGCCCATGATGATTTCCAGTGGATCCACCGCAGCGATGATCTCGATGCCTTCTCGGGTGGCGTCGTCCACTTCGTGCTGCGAGGCGGTCATGTCGGCGATGGGGCGGCGCGACAGCAGGGTGACGTCGACGCTGATGTGTTTGGTATTGGCTGGCAGGGGCTGTTCCTTGCCGCTGGCGATGACGTTTTCGACCCGGGCAGCGTCGCTCAGACCTTCGACCCTGCCGAGACGGCGGGCCACGGAGGCGACGTCGATGGAGGTGTCGCCACCACCGATCACCAGCACCTTGCCGGCCACGGCCTTGAGATGGCCACGGTTGAAAGCTTCGAGGAAGGCGATGCCGGACAGGCAGTTGCTGGCCTCTTTGAAATGAGGAATGGGCAGGTCACGGCCATTTTGCGCGCCGATGGCGAAGAGGATGGCGTCGAAGTCCTTCTCCAGTGCCTCCAGACTGACATCGCGGCCGACGCGGGTGTTGAGGCGCGTCTCGACGCCCATGTTGATGATGCGATTCATCTCGCCGTGCAGTACGTCACGCGGGGTGCGGTAGCCGGGAATGCCGTACATCATCATGCCGCCGAGGTCTTCGTGATCATCGAATACGGTGCAGGCGTGGCCCATGCGGCGCAACTGGTAGGCTGCGGATAGGCCGCAGGGGCCACCACCGATGATGGCGACTTTCTTGCCGGTGTCGGGGCCGGCCGCGAAGCTGTAGCCGTTGGCCAGCGCGGTATCACCGATGAATTGCTCGACGGCGTTGATGCCGACACGGTCTTCGACTTCGTTGCGGTTACAGCCCTCTTCACAGGGGGCCGGGCAGACGCGGCCCATCACCGAGGGAAAGGGATTGGCATCGCTGGCGCGGCGGAAGGCATATTCACGCCAGTCCATGTCGCCGCTGGGTTTTTCCATGCCACGCACGATATCGAGCCAGCCACGGATGTCTTCACCGGCCGGACAGCTGCCCTGACAGGGCGGAGTCTGCAACAGGTAAGTAGGGCACTTGTGGCTGGTATCGGCCGAAAAGATCTGCTGAGCCCAGGGAATATGCGTGCTGTCGTTATCCTTGAACTTGCGGAGGGTATGTTCTTGTTTCACTTTATCGGCCGGCGTTGCCATGGTGTCTGTCTCCTAAATCCACGGATGTGTCAGTTTTTCAATTCGGTCGTTATTTCAGACCGTAGGGTGGGCACCGCCCACCAGGGGTGAACCAGCAACGCTAACTGGTGGGCAGTGCCCACCCTACGGTCTGCCGTGTCAGTTTTCATTCAGTTTTAATGTTGTTATTCCTTTGTACCCAACTGGATGGCGTCGCCCACCACTTCGTGCAGGCTGGTTATCATGTCGCCCTGGAATTGGTAGTAGGGCAGGGTCTTGGCAAACTGTGTCTTGCAGATAGCGCAGATGGCTACCAAGGTGTTGACGTCGTTTTCTTCCACCACCTGTTGCAGGGCCTGCATGCGGGGCATCGCGCCCTTGACCCGCAGTTCCATCAGATCATCGGTGAGCAGACCACCCCCCCCACCGCAGCAGAAGGTTTTTTCGTGAATGGTGTCGGGGGCCATGTCAAAAAAGTGGTTGGCCGCGGCCTTGATCACCTCGCGCGGCAGGATGAACTGCCCGCCGGGTATATTGCCCATGCGTGAGGCACGCGCTACGTTGCAGGAATCGTGAAAGGTGATGCGGCGGTGGTCGTTGGCTTCCTTGTTTAGCGTGAGGGCGCCACGCTGGATCAGGTCGTAAGTGAATTCAACGATGTGCTGTGGCGCGGGATACTTGGGGTCGAGGAAGTCGAACGGACCGATCAGGGTATTCCAGAAGCTGTAGGCGACGCGCCAGGCATGGCCGCATTCACCGACGATGATGCGCTTGACGCCCAGCTCGAGGGCGGCCTCACGGATGCGCATGGCGGTCTTTTTCAAGTTATCGTTACTGCCGATGAACATGGAAAAGTTGGCGGCCTCGGAGGCGTGGGAACTTAGCGTCCAGCGGATGCCGGCCTGGTGAAACACCTTGCCGTAGCCGATTAATCCATCGATATGGGGCTCGGCGAAGAAATCGGCCGACGGTGTGATCAACAGTACGTCGGCACCCTTTTGATCCACGGGAAAACGCACCAGGACGCCGGTATCCTCTTCGACGTCTTCTTCCAGGCCTTCCAGGGTGTCGACCAGCGCGGGCTCCGGCAGGCCGAGGTTGTTGCCTATCTTATGCACCTTGGCGAGGATTTCATTGCAGTATTTCTGGCCCACACCGATGGAATCCATCACCTCGCGCGCGGCCATGGAAATCTCCGCAGTATCGATGCCGTAGGGGCAGAACACAGAGCAGCGGCGGCATTGGGAACACTGGTGGAAATAGTTGTACCAGTCGTCCAGCATCGGTTTGTCGAAACCCTTGGCGCCGACCAGCTTGGGAAAGTGTTTGCCGGCAAAGGTGTAATAACGACGATAGACGCTGCGCAGCAGATCCTGACGGGCAACGGGCATGTTAAGCGGATCTTTCGTGCCGAGAAAATAATGGCATTTGTCAGTACAGGCGCCGCACTTGACGCAGGTATCCAAAAACACGCGCAGGGCCTGTGAGCCATCGACCAGTTCGCCGAGGCGTTTGACGGCCTTATTCTGCCAGTCTTCAACCAGCTCGCCGGGGTAGCCGATGTTTTCGTTATGAAGCGGTTTGGCCGGGAAGGTTTTGAGGTGCTGCATCGCCCCGGGTTTAACGCTCGGCAGATCCGGGGTTTCCTGGTGTGGTTGCAGTGCCGGGGTATCGAAGTTTGCCTTTGCCACGTCGTACGACCTCGTTGTTATTCGGCAGTCCAGCCCGCGGTGTGACGATGCTCACGTGCATCGTCGACCTGGGTGCGGGTGGGGGCGAAGAACATGCCGGGTGCATGCAGCAGCTTGCTGATCGGAAAAACCACCATCAGGACAATAATCAGCGTGAAATGCAGCAGCACGAAACCGTCGGCGGGCAGTGGCTGCCAGTCGAAATACATCAGGCCCAGCATGTAGGCCTTGATATGGACGATATCCGTGTGTGACAGGTACTTGATCGCCAGTCCGCTGAGGGCGATGGCCATCAGCAGGGCCAGCATCAGGTGGTCGGAAGGGCTGCTGATATAACGCACGCGGTCGACCAGGAAACGGCGTGCCCAGAGGCCGGCGAGACCGGCGATCATGGCGAATGCGGCATATTTGCCCAACGGCTGAATGAGGACGACCCAGCCCCACACGGGCTCGGTGAAATAGCGCAGATGACGGGTCAGCACCAGGGCCAGCGCGACATGAAACATCCAGCCAAACAGCCAGATCCACTTGTTGGAAAAAAACAAACTGCGGAATACGGTGACTTCTTTCGTCATCCGCCAAACCACGCCGGCCCGGGTCAGAGGGGCCGGGGTGACCGGGATTTTCAGCGGCGCCGGGGTACGTGCATAGAGCGCAATCTTGCGCGCCACACCCACTATCAGCAGCAGGGTGGCGGCATAGAACAAGATGGCGAAAATCACGGAAAGAATCATGCATGAACCTTAAGCGTAAAATTGAACGGTTTGCCTGATGCCTGCCCGGCGGCAGGCTGACGACCGGTCAGCCATAAACGACACGTTCCTTAATC
>JALTPW010001065.1 GCA_026999335.1 Chromatiales bacterium | reverse complement strand
CCCAGGGCGCCACGATTATCGGTACCGCAACCTCGGAGAAGGGCGCCGCCGCCATCGGCGACACGCTGAAGGAGAATGGTGTAAAGGGTACCGGCATGGTGCTCGATGTCACTGAACAGGCCTCCGTCGAAGCCTTGATGGCCAATATTCAGGAACAGTTCGGTACCCCTTCCATCCTCGTCAATAATGCCGGCATCACCCGCGATAATCTGCTGATGCGGATGAAAAACGATGAATGGAATGACATCATCGACACCAATCTGACCTCTGTCTTCCGTCTGTCCAAGGCCGTGCTGCGTGGCATGATTAAGGCGCGCAAGGGTCGTATCATTAGCATCAGCTCGGTGGTGGGTGTCGCCGGCAACGCCGGACAGACCAACTACGCCGCTGCCAAGGCCGGTTTGGTCGGCTTCACCAAGTCGTTGGCCCGCGAAGTGGGCGCGCGCGGGATTACCGTCAATGCGGTGGCGCCGGGCTTCATCGATACGGACATGACCCGCGCCCTGGGGGATGCGCAGAAAATGGCGTTATTCAAGGACATTCCCCTGGGGCGTCTGGGCCTGCCCGAGGAGATCGCCGCTAGCGTGGGCTTTCTGGTATCACCTAAGGCGGCTTACATCACGGGCAACACCCTGCATGTAAATGGCGGCCTGTATATGAGTTAAACCATGCCAATTATTGCCGTATTTTTTGAATTTGTATATTTATCAATAGGTTGTGGGTTTTTGGCAGGCTTTTTTATGCTTGTAACCAGACTGGCTTTTCACTAGAATACCGACCGCAGCCTACGGGCTGTCAAAGCAAACCATTGGGAGGATTTATCCAAAATGAGCACCATTGAAGAACGAGTCAAGAAAATCGTCGTAGAGCAGCTTGGCGTGAAAGAGGAAGAAGTCACCACCGAGTCCTCCTTCGTTGACGATCTTGGTGCCGATTCACTGGATACCGTGGAACTGGTGATGGCCCTCGAGGAAGAATTCGAGACTGAAATTCCTGACGAGGACGCCGAAAAGATCACCACGGTTCAGCAGGCGACGGATTATATCAACGCACACAAACACAGCTGATTGTCCCTGATTCAGCTGCAAGGTCGCTAGCCCGATTCGGTGGCAGCGGCCTTTTTATGTTGCGTTTAGGCCTTGCCGCGGAGGCGGGGCTAAATGTGCTGACAGCTATCGGCCATTGGACTGGATTCGAAGTTGAAGTGAGGTTATCTCCGTGACGAAACGACGCGTCGTTATCACCGGTCTGGGCATGGTTTCCCCCGTGGGCGGAAACGTGGCGGATTCCTGGGCCAATATCCTGGCAGGTAAGAGCGGTATTGCTCCGGTCACCCATTTTGATGTCAGCGATTTCTCCGTGCGTTTTGGTGGCTCGGTAACGGGCTTTGATATTAGCGATTACATGAAGCCCAAGGATGCCCGCAAGATGGCGCCCTTCATTCATTACGGTGTGGCTGCCGGAGTGCAGGCCCTCATGGACTCCGGGCTGGAAATTACCAGCGAAAATGCCGAGCGTATCGGTGTCTCCATCGGTTCCGGTATCGGTGGTCTGGGCGGCATCGAAGAAGGCTATGCGGCCTTCCTCAAGGGTGGTCCACGCAAGATTTCACCCTTCTTCGTGCCTAGCAACATCATCAACATGATCTCCGGTAATCTGTCCATCATGTATGGCATGAAAGGCCCCAACTACGCCATCACCACCGCCTGTGCCACCGCCACCCATTCCATCGGTGATGCGGCGCGCCTGATCGAGTATGGCGATGCCGATGTGATGATTGCCGGCGGCGCCGAGATGGCCACCAGTCCCACCGGCCTGGGTGGTTTTGCCGCTGCGCGTGCGTTGTCCACGCGCAACGACGATCCGCAGGCGGCCAGCCGTCCCTGGGACAAAGATCGCGATGGCTTCGTGCTCAGCGACGGTGCCGGCGTGGTGGTGTTGGAAGACTACGGGCATGCCAAGGCCCGCGGTGCGGGCATCTACGCCGAGGTGGCCGGTTTCGGCATGAGCGGCGATGCCTTCCATATGACCTCACCGTCGCCGGGCGGTGAGGGTGCGGCACGTTGCATGGTCACGGCGTTGAAAAATGCCGGTATCGATCCGGCCGAGGTGGATTATATCAACGCCCACGGCACCTCTACCCCCGCTGGCGACAAGGGTGAGACTGACGCCGTGAAGGCCGCCTTTGGCGCGCGTGTCAACAAGCTGGCCATGAGTTCCACCAAGTCCATGACCGGCCACCTGCTGGGCGCCGCCGGTGGCATCGAGGCCGTGTTCACCGTCCTGGCTATCCGCGACCAGGTGGCTCCACCCACGATCAATCTGGATAACCCCGACGAGGGTTGTGATCTCGATTACGTGCCACACACGGCGCGCGAGATGAAAATTGACGTGGCCATATCCAATTCCTTTGGCTTCGGCGGTACCAACGGTACCCTGGTGTTTCGCAAGCTGGACTAAGTCGTGCGGGCGGTATCCGCCGTCGCCGACCGGGGGCAGCCACGCCATTATGCCGCACACTTGTTTCCTCGATGCTGTTGCAGACCTCGACCTGCTGACTCTGCATGAGGCCCATCCCGCACGCTATCCCTTTTTGCTGGAAAGCGTCGCCCATGGTGGCACTGCCCGCTACGACATCCTCTTTGCCTTGCCTGGCGAGACCCTGAGCTGTGCCGATGGCGATGATTTCCTCACCCTGCTGGATGCCGCCTGGCGGCAAGCCTCGTCGACTGACCTGCCCGACGCAGAGATCCCCTTCCACGGCGGTTGGTTTCTCTATCTTGGCTACGAGCTGGCCGCGCAGGTGGAACCCAGGCTGCGGTTGCCGGTGGCCAATGACGGCCTGCCCGTAGCCTTTGCCACCCGCGTTCCGGCGGCGGTGATTCGTGATCACCGGCGTGATGGTTGGGTGCTGGTGGCCGAGCAGTCCGAACAGCTGGTGCAGCTGAAGGCCGATCTGGGGCAGTTGCCAGCCCCTAGCGGTGACGAACCGGCGCCGTTGCCGCTTAGTCTGCACGAGGCATCGCCGGCGCCTTATCTGTCCGCTGTGCAGCGCTGCAAGGACTATATCGTCGAGGGCGATGTATTTCAGGTAAACCTGTCGCGCCCCTGGCGTGGCACCCTGAGTCGCGATATCCACCCGGCCGATATCTATCGTCGCCTGCGTCGCCACAATCCCGCACCCTTTGCCGGTCTGGCCCTGTATGGCGATGCCGCCATCATCAGCTCCTCCCCCGAGCGGCTGGTGCGGGTGCGCGGTGATCGCATCGACACCCGTCCCATCGCCGGTACCCGGCCGCGCAATACCGGGGCGCAAGAGGATCGCGCCCTGCAGGATGAATTGTTGACCCACCCCAAGGAGCGCGCTGAGCATATTATGCTCATCGACCTGGAGCGCAACGACCTCGGCCGCATTTGCATCCCTGGTACGGTGAAGGTGGACGAGCTGATGGTGTTGGAGAGCTATGCCCACGTACACCACATCGTTTCCAACGTCTGCGGCCGCTTGCGTCCCGATACCACCCCGGGTGAGGTGATCCGCGCCGTGTTTCCCGGTGGCACCATCACCGGTTGTCCCAAGGTGCGCTGCATGGAAATTCTGAGTGAACTGGAAGGGGAGGGGCGTGGTGCCTACACCGGCTCCATGGGCTATCTCAATCGCGATGGCAGCCTCGACCTCAATATCCTCATCCGCACCATTGTGCAGCACGGTCAGACCCTTAGTCTGCGTGCGGGGGGTGGTATCGTTGCCGATTCGGTACCCGAGCGCGAACTGGAAGAGACCCGTGCCAAGGCGCGTGGGTTGTTGCTGGCGTTGGGGGATGAGCAAAGCGGGGTAGCGTAGGGGCGGGCCATGCCCGCGATTCTGCGATAGTACACATTCCGTAGTGCTCTGTATCACCTCAACCGAATTACAATTTCTGTGCCTGATACGGCGTTCTCACCCGGCAACAAACGAGGCGGTTGTGGTATCCTTTCCGGCTTTCAATCACGGACGCGCAGCACTTGGTTTCGACACTCATCAACGGCATCGAAACGCTCGACATTGACGCGCAAGATCGCGGTTTTCAGTATGGCGATGGTTTGTTCGAGACCCTGCGCATCTGTGCCGGTCGGCCTTGTCTCTGGTCGCTGCATCTGACGAGATTGGCCCACGGTTGTGGGCGTCTGGGTCTACCGATGCCGGACGAGACCCTGTTGCGTGACGAGGCTGACCGGCTCTGCCGTGGCGAGGCCGATGGGGTGCTGAAGATCGTACTGACCCGTGGCAGTGGCGGGCGTGGTTATCGTCCGCCGGAAAATCCCACGCCCACACGCCTGCTGGCGCGTTTCCCGGTTCCGGACTATCCGCCGGAGAACCGGACACAGGGTGTTGCCGTGCGTATTTGCGACACCCGCCTGGGTTTGAACCCGGCGCTGGCCGGGCTCAAGCACCTCAACCGGCTGGAGCAGGTGCTGGCGCGCGCCGAGTGGCACGACATCGACATCGCCGAAGGGCTGATGCAAGACATCGAGGGGAATATCATCGAAGGAACAATGAGCAATCTGTTTGTGGTGCAGGCAGGTATCCTGCGCACGCCTGAGCTGTCGTGCTGCGGCGTGGCCGGGGTGATGCGCGCCCGGGTGATGGCCGAGGCCGGGGCGCTGGGTATTCCGGTGGACGAGGGCCGTCTGGGCCTGCATGATCTGACCGCTGCCGATGAATTGTTTCTCACCAACAGTATCATCGGCATCTGGCCCGTGCGCCGGCTGGCGGGCCGCGACTATGCGCCAGGGCTGCTCACCACTCATCTGGCCACCGCCGTGGATATGTGCAATGACTAAGTTGCGGTTTTTTAAATGGCTCGGTGGACTGGTTCTCCTTGTCAGCCTCACCATAGCCTGGGTATGGATGGACTACCGGAGTTTCACCAATGAAACGCTGGATTTTGGCGAAAGCGGTTTGCGCTACGAACTCAAGTCCGGCATGACACTCACCCGCATCGCCCATGATTTGCAGACCCGAGGTATTATCGATAGCCCGCGCTATCTGATCTGGTTGGGTCGGCTGGAGGGCAAGGCCAACCAGATCAAGGCCGGTGAATACCGCTTCGATACTGGCATTACCCCCCATCGTCTGCTACAGCAACTGGTCAACGGCGAGACCTTGCAGTATGCCATCACCATCGTCGAGGGTTGGAACTTTCGCCAGCTGATGGACGCCGTGCACAGCAATGAATACCTGTTGCATACCCTGTCCGACTACAGTGATGCCGAAATCATGCAACAGCTCGGTTATCCCGGCGAACATCCCGAGGGCCGTTTCTTACCCGACACCTACCATTTTCCGCGCATGACCACCGATGTGGTGTTTTTACAGCGGGCCTACGATGCCATGCAGGCCTTGCTGAGCGATGAATGGCCGGCGCGTTCGCCGGATCTGGCTTTCGGCACAGCCTATGAGGCGCTGATTCTTGCCTCCATTGTCGAAAAGGAAACCGCCCTGCCCAGTGAGCGCAAGCAGATCGCCGGGGTTTTCAACCGCCGCTTGAAGAAACGCATGCGTTTGCAGACCGATCCTACGGTGATCTACGGCCTTGGCCGTAGCTTCGATGGTAACATTCGCCGCCGCGATTTGCGCCGTGACACCCCCTACAATACCTATCTTCACAAAGGCTTGCCGCCTACCCCCATCGCCATGCCCGGGCGCGACGCGGTGATTGCTGCCCTGCATCCGGCAGAAGGGGATGAACTGTATTTCGTCTCCCGTGGCGATGGTAGCCACCAGTTTTCCGCCACCTTGAAGGAACACAATAAGGCCGTGGTGGAATACCAGTTGGGTGGGCGTGCCAAGCCGTTTTCGTCGTTGCCCTCGGGGAAGCTGGGCAAATGATTTGTTCGTCACGGAGGCACGGAGAAAAGCCAGTTGTTGCCGCGTGTTTCTTCCCTGTGGGAGCGGGCCATGCCCGCGATGAATTCGCTTTCGTAGGGTGGGCATCGCCCACTGCCGCACGATGCAAAACCATTGGTGGGCCATGCCCACCCTACAGGGCTGAGGAAATAACGAAACATCCGACGCAAAGACGCAAAGACGCAAAGATTTTTTATTTTGATTCTTTTCGTGTCCTCTGCGCCTCTGTGTCCCCTGTGTCGAAGTGCAAGAACGAATTCAGTCTCGTAGGGTGGACACCGCCCACCGGTGCACAGTGTAAAATCGCCAGTGGGCAATGCCCGCCCTACGTGCCTTTGCGCTCTTCGCGTCTTTGCGCCTTTGCGTTGGGCTTTTCCGGGCTGCGGTCATGAGCAAAGGCCTTTTTATCACCCTCGAAGGCGGCGAAGGCGCTGGCAAGAGCACCCAGCT
>JALTPW010001064.1 GCA_026999335.1 Chromatiales bacterium | reverse complement strand
ATCCGCCACCGGCTGATCTCACCAAGAGTGACAAGAATGATGATTACAAGCGCATGATCATCAGCAGGGGGGGCGCCGCCATGGGCCGTTCCGAGTTCATGCCCGTCTGGAGCGACCAGCTCTCAGAGCAGGAAATTAAGGATGTCGTCGCCTACCTGAGAACCGTTCTGGTGCACGACTGATCTATCGCACGTCAATCCCTCTGGATTGCTTTCCCCACTACCCGCCTGAAACGTCTACTTTTGGAGCAGGAATCATTGTGCGCACAGCACACACTACGGGTAAGTGTAGTGTGCGCCGCGCGCACAGCAGAGACAGCCCATTCCCCTTTGAACATCAAAACCCTGTAGTCAGCTGAATAGTTACGTCAATCTCAGCCACTCAGGCGTTCAAAAATCCGAAAACCCGCGACATAGGTACCAATTGCCGAACCCAGGGTGCTAAACAGAAAGACCAACAGGACGCGCGTCACACGATTCCGCCACCAGCCCTTGAGGGTCGTGGTATCCGAACGCAGACGGCCAAAATCACTGACCCTCGGCTTACGAAAATAGACTTCAATGGCCGCTGTTACCATCCCCGCACCCACGGTCGGATTGAGCGAAGTCAGGGGCGCTGCAACAAAAGCGCCGAGTACCGTCAGCGGATGCCCGCCGGCGATGAACGCACCCAGCGCCGACAGACCACCATTGATAAGCACCCAGTCGAGCACCAACTGCCAACCCAGCTCGGGGCTACGCGAAAAGCCCACGGCAAAACCGGTCAATATCAGTAATACGATCAACCAGGGAATACGCTTACCCCAGCGGCCACCCGCCGGCACATGCTCCAGCCCGGCAATCTCCTCCGTCGCCGCTTTTTCCTCGGCGTGATCAAAGTAACGCAACATACCGGCCAGATGCCCGGCCCCCACCACCGCCAGAATATTTTTGTGGGGATGTTTTTCCACTTCCTGGCGCAAGCGCGCCACCATGTAGCGGTCGCGCTCATCGATCAGCGGCTTGAACAGTTCTTTTTCTTCTTCGGCGAACTGGGCAAAGGTGGACTCGAGAATATCTCCTTCCTTGAGACGCTCGATCTCCTCTTCACTCACCTTTTCCTTGCTCACCACACTGCCCAGCAGGCCCGCAATGAGGTTGAAGCGCTGCCACCAGGGCACGTTGCGGTAAATGCGTTTCAGCGTGATACCGACTTCACGGTCGATAAGCAACACCGGCAGTTTGGCCTGCTTGGCATCTTCGATGGCAACGCGCATTTCCGCACCGGGCTGAATACCCATCTGCTCCGCAGCGCGCTGCTGAAAGGCACCCAGCGCCAAACTGGCCGCCACCATCGAGGCTTTGCCTTCACGAATAACCTGAAATAGATCCATTTTAGCCAGCGCATCGGGATCGACAATGGCGTTATAGCGGCTGGGACACAGCTCGACGGCTACCGCGTCATACTCTCCGGTGGCCAGCAGTTCACGCACCTTGTCGGCACTGCTCTGCGATACATGGGCCGTACCCAACAGGGTAATGCGACTGTCACCGATGGTTACGGTCGCCATCGGCTCCTGTGAAGCTGAATCGTCGCTCTGCGCATTGTCGCTACCATCGAGGGGGGCGGATATGTCTTCGTTATTGTTTGTCACGTGATTATTGATTGTTAAATGTATTGTAGGATGTCGTTGCCGGAATCAGGCCCGCGACATGAACTTGCCCGTACCTGTGTTGATTTTCAACACATCGTCGACAGCGATATATTCCGGCACCTGCACCTCGATACCACTTACCAGCGTGGCGGGCTTGGTGCGGCCGGTAGCCGTGGCGCCCTTCATCGCCGGCGCGGTTTCCACCACCGCCAGATTCACCGACTGCGGCAGCTCGATACCGATCACATTGCCATCCACCAGCAAGGCAGACAGACCTTCCTGCCCGTCCACCAAATAGCCCAGCTGGTCGTCGAGATCATCCGCGTTCAGGGTGTACTGGCTGTAATCCTCCACGTCCATGAAGGTATACATGTCACCATCCTGATACAGGTACTGCACCGCGCGGCGACTGAAGTCCATGTCCTTCACCATGTCCTCACCCTTGTAAGTCTGCTCCAGCTTTTGCTTGGTCTGCACGTTATTGAAGCGTACCTTGTAGAGGGTGTTGGCGCCGCGCGAAGAGGGGCTCTTCACGTCGACGTTCTTCACCACATGGGGCTCGCCATTGATTTCGACGATCATCCCGCGCTTCAGGTCACCGGCCTTTGGCATGTCTGTCTCCCGTTGTTTCGTTTGTTCCGTCAGCGCCGTGAGCAACCGCACGACACCTGGAGCGAACCATGCCCGCGATACATTTTTCTGGAAATGCACTGAAACGCAGAGATCGCTGAGACGCAAAGGACGCGGAGAATTTTTAATGGATTTCCTCTGCATTCTTTGCGTCTTTGCGTTAATTCTCTTTGCTGGGAAAAATGCATCGCGGGCATGGCCCGCTCCTACAAAATTCAATGCTGCAGTTTTCCGTACAGGCGACTGTACAACCCATCGCCCTGAATCAATTCATCGTGCGCGCCTTCCTCGATGATCCGGCCACCGTCGAAGACATACACCCGATCCGCCTGCTTTACCGCACTCAGGCGATGGGCAATGATCAAGGTAGTGCGGCCTGCAAGAAATTCGTGCAGAGCTTGGTGCAGGCGCGCCTCAGTCTGCGTATCCAGGGCGGAGGTCGCCTCGTCCAGGATCACCAGTTTCGGCTCGCCCAGTACCATGCGCGCAATGGCCAGCCGCTGCCGCTGACCACCGGAAAGCCGCACCCCCTGCCGGCCGACGAGGGTCTCCAGCCCATTGGGCATGGCCTCCACGACCTCACGCAGCTGCGCCACTTCTAGCGCACGCCATAACTGTTCGTCGGTGAAATTCTCGCCCAGGGTCAGGTTCATACGCACGCTGTCGTTGAACATAGCCGGGTTCTGCAACACCGTGGCAACGTGGGTGCGCACCACATCGAGACCGATCTCGGTCACCGGCACCTCATTATTGTTGCCATCGATAAAATAAAGTTCGCCAGCTTGCGGAGCATACATGCCGAGGATCACCTGTACCAGTGTGGACTTGCCGCCACCGCTGGCGCCCACCAACGCCACCTTCTCTCCGGCCGCGACATGCAGGTTGACGTGATCGAGAACGGGCGCCATGTCACCATTACGGCCATAGTGGAAACTCACATCTTTCACCCGCAGACCGACCGTACGTTGACCGCTAAAGGGATTGGTCTTATGCGGATATTCCGGCTCCTGCTTCAGCCTCAGCAGGTCGTTGACGCGCTCCAGGGCCGCCTTGGCCGCATAGTATTTGTACTGGAGACCGAGCAGCTCCTGCACCGGCGCCATCATGAACCACAGATAGCCGAACACCGCTATCATCTCGCCGATACTGAGATCGGAAAAAACCACCATCAGCATGGTAATGGCGCGGAACACATCGAAGCCGAGCAAAAACACACCCATGGACAGCCGTGCGGCCGCATCACTCTTCCATGAATAGGCCGCCGAATGGCTGCGAATGATGCCGGCCTTGCCAATCACCGTGCGAATATAGTGACCCTCGCGATTACTGGCGCGGATTTGATGAATGTTGTCCAGAGTCTCGGTGAGGGCCTGCTGAAACAGCTCGAAGGCCGAATTCTCATGACGCTTGAGGCTCTTCACCCGCTTGCCCAGCAACACGGTGAAATAGATCACCAGCGGATTCATGAACAGGATGAACAGCGCCAACTGCCAGTGCATCCACAGCAGCACAGCGGTAACCCCCACCAGCGTCAGGGCGGAAATCAGCGCCTTCGCCACCGAGTCACCGATGAAATCGTCCAAGGCATTCAGGTCGGTGACAAAATGCGACGCCACCCCACCACTGCCCAGGGTCTCATACTCCGCCATCGACACCCGCTGCATACGCAGCAACAGGGCACGCCGGATGCGGTACGTCACCTCCTTGGCGATCAGGGTGAACTGGCGCACCTGCCACACACTCAGCACCAGAAACAACAGTCGCAGGACAATCGTCACCAGCAGGATCACCAGGATATACAACACCGGCCCATGCCACGCCGCAGGAAACAGCGCGTCCATGGCCGCCACCAGCGCAGCCGGTTTCTGTAACAACACCTCGTCGACCATGAGCGGAAACAGCAGCGGCAGCGGCACACTGGCCAGCACAGCGAAGATTGCGACAATATTGGCGATCACCAGCGCACGGCGATACTCCAGCGCAATGTCGATGATGTATCGCCAGTGATAGCCGTTGACAGGAATGGCGTCCTGATCGCTGATGGCGGGAGCGGTTTTATTCATTGCCCACGCAGGAACAGGCCGTCCAACGCCGTCATGTCCATCTGTATCCAGGTCGGTCGGCCATGATTGCACTGGCTACTGCGTTCGGTGCGCTCCATGTCGCGCAACAGTGCATTCATTTCCGGGATCGTCAATTTACGGTTAGCCCGCACGGAACCGTGACAGGCCATGGTGCCCAACAGCTCGTTGATGGCCTCGCGCACACGCTGTGTGGTGCCATAGGTAGCCAGATCCGACAACACGTCACGTAGCAGCGTTTCCACGTCCGCGTCACGCAACAGGCTGGGCACCTGGCGCACTACCAGTGTTTCAGGCCCCATGGCCTCGACGACGAAACCCAGTTCACCAAAAACTTCGGCAAACTCCGTGGCCAGACGCGTCTCACTGTCGCTGACGGCAATGCTGATCGGCACCAGCAACGGCTGCGAGCGCACGCCCTCACCGTCCAGCGCGGTCTTCATGCGCTCGTAGGTAATGCGTTCATGGGCCGCGTGCATATCCACCACGATCAGTCCCTGGGCATTTTCGGCGAGGATGTAGATACCATGCAGCTGGGCGATGGCATAACCCAGCGGCGGAGCCTCAGTGGATTCCGTGTCCTGCCCCGTGTCCCCGGCCGACAGTGTCTGTGCCCCCTGATACAACGCCTGCAAGCCTGACCGCTGTGCGCCCACGGCGAAGGCCATGCTGGCTTGGCGTTGGTGGTGACCGCCCGGCGAGCCACCGGGATAACGACCAGTAGCACCCTCGGCGGGAGGCGCACCCCGTTGCAGGGACTGCTCGGTGATGGTCTGTCCGGCTGGCGCTGCGATAATCTCGCCGCTCTCCGCGTCCACCGTCCCCGGACGCACATTGGCCAGGGCCTGATGCAGGCTGCGGAACAGAAAATCGTGCACCGTGCGCCCCTCGCGGAAACGCACCTCGTGCTTGGTAGGGTGCACGTTGACGTCCACCGAGCTCGGATCCAACGCCAAATAGAGCACGTAGGCCGGGTGCCGGCCGTGATAGAGCACGTCCTGATAGGCCTGACGGATGGCGTGCGCCACCAGCTTGTCGCGAATCATGCGGCCGTTGACGTAGAAATACTGCAAATCCGCCTGCGAGCGGGAAAAGGTGGGCTGCGCCACCCAGCCCCACAGACGCATGCCGGCGACCTGATAGTCCACCCACAGGGCCTGGTCGATAAAGGCCGAACCACACACCTGTGCCACTCGCTGGCGCTGTTCAGGCTCACTCTGCGCCGGGCGCAGTTTCAGTACCGTGCGCTGATTGTGGCGCAGGGCGAAGGCGACATCGAAACGACTCAGGGCAAGGCGTTTGACCACTGTTTCGAGGTGCGCGAACTCAGTCTTGTCGGTGCGCAGAAATTTACGCCGCGCCGGGGTATTGAAGAACAGGTCACGCACCTCGATGGTGGTGCCCTCGGGGTGCGGCACCGGCTGCGGCTCGCTGATGGCGTCGCCACCATCGCCTGTCACACACCAGCCGCTGTCATCACCGCGCGCGCAGGAACGCAGTTCCAGCCGCGACACGGAACTGATGCTGGGCAGGGCCTCACCGCGAAAACCCAGACTGGCCACGCACGCCAAATCATCAAAGGAGTGAATTTTGCTCGTCGCATGGCGGCTGAGGGCAAGGGAAAAATCCTCCTTGAGAATGCCGCAACCATCGTCGCGCAGGCGAATCAGCTTGCGGCCGCCCTGCTCCACATCGATGTCGATGCTGCGGGCGCCGGCGTCGAGGCTGTTCTCCAGCAACTCCTTGACCACCGCCGAGGGACGCTCGACCACCTCACCGGCGGCGATCTGGTTGGTCAGCCGGGTCGATAGTTTCTGGATGCGGGGGATCGCAGGAGTATCAGCGGTGGAATCGCTCATGAATGGCCGGGCTCGTGATTGCCTGCGGGGCAGGTGTGACAAAGACACCCATTATACCCACCACACCACCATTTCGCCCGGCGAACTGCTGACAGGACAGGGCAGCCGCATATAAATCAATGAAAAAACATAAAGTTAGC
>JALTPW010001063.1 GCA_026999335.1 Chromatiales bacterium | reverse complement strand
TGCACAAGCCCGATACCCTGCAAGCCATTCTCGAGGCCCCGGATCGTGACGAGTTATTACACTGGCTGCGCCAGCGGCCCCTGTTGCATTACGATGCAGATCTGGATACCGCGCTGGTTCACGCCGGCCTGCCGCCGCAGTGGGATCTGCGCGAGGCGCGTGCGTACAGCGCGGAGGTGGAGGCGGTGCTGCGCGGTGATGACTACCGCGATTTTTTCGCCCAGATGTATGGTGACAAACCGCGCCGCTGGGCGATGGGACTGGCGGGCTGGGATCGGCTGCGTTTTATCGTCAACTGTTTTACCCGCCTGCGCTTTTGCCGTGCCGATGGCAAACTGTGCCTGAAGGCCAAGGGCGAGCCCGGCACCCAGCCCACAGGCTGTATGCCGTGGTTTCAGGTGCCGGGGCGTCATAGCATGCAGACGCGGATCGTGTTCGGCCACTGGTCGACGCTGGGCCTGTATCAGGGCGATAATGTGCTGGCGCTGGATACCGGCTGCCTGTGGGGCGGCCTGCTGACGGCGGCGCGTCTGGATGGTGATCAGGCGCTTGTTTCCTGTGACTGCAGCGGCTATCGCCGGCCGGATGTGGAGGCGTGAAAGACCCGCTGCCGCAGCGTGAAAAAGAGTACTATCAATAAATACGGACTGAAAGAGGGGGCAAAAAGAAGTGAAAATGAATGGACAAATATTGATGGGTGCGGTGTTGTTATTGGTCGCAACGCTTGCCGTGGCCACGCCGAAGGCAGAGATTCTGGAATACGGATACTATGAATTCATCACCCCGGCGAAGCGCTCGATGCATCCGGCGGCCACCTCCGGTTTTGTGCAGAGTGGCGAGGCCCGGCTGGTAAAACAGGCAGAACGCATTCCCATTGAACAGGGGCGCCTGTTCGGATTTCGTTTTATCATCACCGGCATGGATCCCAGTGTCGGGCAGCTCCCGCTGGAACTGGTCGTGACGCATCCGAAAATGGACAAGCCGGATGGCACAAGCTCTACGGGCTATCGCTACACCCTCGGTCTGGCACTGGATCAGGGCGTTGTGGAAGACAAAACCGGTTATCGCATGAATGAAAAGTATGAAATGGTTGAAGGCGACTGGGTGTTCGAATATCTCTTCATGAACAAGCCACTGATGGTGCAGCGTTTTACCACCTATAAACCTTGATGTATTCACTGCCGGATGACGACAGAGGAAGCCCTGATGATGGATACTGAACAGAAAGAAAAGATGACCCCGCAAGAGGCCTGGATCCGTGGCCTGTTCATGATGATGTTTTTCATCCTTCTCCAGATGGCCAAGATCGTGGCCGGGATGGTGGTTGTGTTGCAGTTTCTGTTTACGATTTTTACCAACCAGGCCAATGACAACCTGTTAAGTTTCGGCGGTAGTCTGAGTCGCTATATTTATCAGACTTGGCGTTTTCTGACCTATAATACGGAGACCCAGCCCTTTCCATTTGCACCATGGCCGCCCGCAGATGAAACTGGATCGGATGAAACGGCTGGTGATGTGGTGGCTGTGCCGGATGAGCGGGCGGCAGATGGGAACGATTCCGGGAAACCATCGCCGGGGAAAGACTGATCGGTTGTGCCGAGGCCTCGCGCGACAGCGGGCAATAGACAGGTGGGTTCGTTGCGGAGGATAATGGACGCGTAGCCTGCCGCACCATCACTGACTCCCCCGAGCTCCATCGAGTTTCCCCCATGCCGTCCGCCACTGCCATTTTCAGTTACCGCAAACACTGGGCCGCCCGTTTCGGCATTGCGCCCGAATTGCCCATGTCGCGCGAGGAGATGGACAACCTGGGCTGGGATTCCTGCGATGTGATCCTGGTCACCGGCGACGCCTACGTGGATCACCCCAGCTTCGGCATGGCGGTGATCGGTCGGGTGCTGGAAGCGCAGGGTTTTCGCGTCGGCATCATCAGTCAGCCAGACTGGAACTCGGTGGATGATTTCCGCCGCCTCGGCCGGCCGAATCTGTT
>JALTPW010001062.1 GCA_026999335.1 Chromatiales bacterium | reverse complement strand
CCGGTTTCCTTGTCAACTTCGTATTTCACCGGGTCGCTGTGCGAAGGAATTTCGATAATGACATTGATGTCGTTGGGCACATCTTTACCGGAACTGACTCGGTCTAGGCTCATCCTTTTTTTTCTCCTGAAAATAAAAATCGTCGAATAAAAAAGGCCGACAGATCGGCCTTTTCCAGTGTAGTGGGTCGAAACCAGATCCGGCTTCCGGCACGGCGCTGCACGCCGGTGGCCTGTCTCGCTCCATGGAAACAGGGACACCTTCGCCCAATTAGCGAATTTACACCGACATACCCAGATGAATTCCGCCACTGGTTTGCGACCGTATTGTAGCGCAGATAAGGGGGCCAAGGAACCATGAATCCCATGAAAAATTAAAGGCTATTAAGTAGACAGCAATAGTGGGCAAATCATGAATCTCATATTTTGGCGTGCTGACCATCGTGCGCACAGCGCACGCTACAGGCCAATGTAGTGTGCGCCGTGCGCGCAAATGGATCAGCATCTCCCTGTAAATCCAATAACCCTGTAGTGAGTTGAATACTGACGAATTTTTCTGCCTTACTTACACCTTGAAAGATTTTTTCAGCTTCTTTTTCACCGCCACATTCTTCAGCGTCACATACTGCGGCAAACCATTTTTGAAAGGCGGATAATCCTCACCCTGAATCAGCGGCTGCAAATAGCCTCGACAACGCTGGGTAATGTGAAAACCATCCTTGCTGATGTAGTTTTTCGGCATCATTTTTTCCCTGTTCGCCACTTTGGCCAGACGCGCCTCGACAATCTTCCAGCGATAGGGCTTATTGGAGGTACGCTTGATCGCCGGCATCACGGCATTTTTTCCGGCCAGCGCCATCTCCACCGCCGCCTTACCGACGGCATAGGCCTGTTCCACATCGGTCTTCGAGGCAATGTGCCGCGCTGCACGCTGCAGATAGTCCGCCACCGCCCAGTGGTGCTTGTAACCCAGCTTTTCCTGAATCATCTGCGCCACCACCAGCGCCACACCGCCCAACTGGACATGACCAAAAGCGTCCCGGGTACCGCTCTCGGCAAGGAACCGACCCTTGCTATCACGCACTCCCTCGGACACCACAATGGCACAACAACCATATTTATTAACCGACTCTTTTACCCGGGCAAGAAATTTACGCTCATTGAACACCACTTCTGGAAATAAAATGATCTGTGGCGCATCACCCTCGTTCTCTGCCGCCAGACCACCCGCCGCCGCAATCCAGCCGGCATGCCGCCCCATCACCTCCAGTACAAAAATCTTCGTCGAGGTTTTGGCCATCGACGCCACATCGAAGGCCGCCTCACGAATCGATACCGCCACATATTTTGCCACCGAGCCAAAACCGGGACAGTTATCGGTAATGGGTAAATCATTATCGACCGTCTTGGGAATGTGAATGGCCTGGATGGGATAACCCAGCGTTTTGGAAAGTTGCGAAATTTTCAGGCAGGTATCGGCGGAGTCGCCACCCCCATTATAAAAAAAATAACCGATATTGTGCGCCTCAAACACCTCGATGAGACGCTCATACTCGGCACGATTTTCCGCCAACCCTTTCAGCTTGTAACGGCAAGAACCAAAAGCCCCGGATGGCGTATGGCGCAAGGCAGCAATAGCACGGGCCGGCTCTTTGCCGGTATCGATAAGCTCCTCACTCAACGCACCAATAATGCCATTACGACCCGCATACACCTTGCCGATCTTGTCCTTGTTTTTGCGTGCAGTCTCGATAACACCGCACGCACTGGCATTGATCACTGCGGTCACACCACCTGACTGCGCATAAAAAACATTCTTCTTCGCTATTTTCACTGTCGTTTTCGCCATAACAAACTCCCTGCCATGCAAATGATTCGGATGTGTTTGCAGCGCTTGCCCGCAAAGAAAAAACGACCACAGTCGTGACACTATTCCTTCCAGAGCGCTTCTTTCCAAAATGCCAGCCCCTACTAAATACCAGTCCCTACTCC
>JALTPW010001061.1 GCA_026999335.1 Chromatiales bacterium | reverse complement strand
AATCTCTACCCTCACGAATTGGAAGAGGCCGTTGGCGATATCCCGAATATTCGTAAAGGTCGTGTCGCCGTGTTCGGTGCCACCGATCCCAACACCGGCACCGAGCGTCTCGTGGTGCTGGCGGAGACACGCAAAAAGGAAGTCGACGAACTGCGCCAACAAGTCAACAATATCGCCAGTAAACTCATCGGCGGGCCAGCCGACGATATTGTATTGGCCCGCCCCAACACGGTGCTTAAAACCTCTAGTGGCAAGATACGGCGCGCGGCCTGCCGCGAGCTTTATGAACGTGGTTTTCTTGGCAAAACACCGCCACCACTCTGGCGGCAAATCAGTCACCTGCTGCTGACCGGTGTCGCGCCACAATTGCGGCGTTTCCGGCGCACTGTCAAGACCGGCTTCTGGGCGGTTTATGCCAAGGCTGTTTTCTGGTTTCTGGCGCCACTGGCATGGCTTGGTGTGGTTGCCTCTCCTTCGGCGACGTTACGTTGGTGGTTAATGCGCGTGGCCACACGATTATTGACCCGCCTCACACGCACCCCATTCAGGGTTGAAGGTCTTGAAAATCTACCCGATAAAAATCAGCCTTGTATCTTCGTGGCCAACCACGCCAGCTATCTGGACGGGCCATTGCTGATTGCTGCTCTGGATCGTCCCTTTTCCTTTGTGGCGAAGATCGAACTCGCCAAACAGGCCGTTGCAGGAATATTCTTGCGACGTATCGGTACGGAATTTGTCGAACGCTTTGATGCAAAGAAGGGGGCCGAAGATGCTTCGCATCTCTTCACCCTGGCGAAAACCGGCCGCTCCTTGTTTTTCTTTCCCGAGGGCACCTTTACCCGTAGTCCCGGTTTACTCCCCTTTCACCTTGGCGCCTTTTTGACCGCCGCCGAGGCAGGGTTGCCCATTGTGCCCGTGGCCATTCGTGGCACACGTTCCATTTTGCGGGGTGATGCTAAACTCCCTCATCGTGGAAGTATTACTGTTACAGTAGGGAATCCCATCTGGCCTCAGGCTATCGGGTCTCAAGAAAGCACGGCAGGTAAACAGCAGGAAAACTGGACAACAGCCCTGATTTTGCGCGATCAAGCACGCGCCTTTATTTCGCGTCATGCGGGTGAACCGTATCTTGATTCGACTTAATTCTATCTTGTCACGCTTATCCAACTGAAAATACAGGCCTTTTCGGGCCGATTTCGCGTGGGCACAAAAAGCGTGCCCACCAAGCTACATTTTCACCTTGTGGGCGTTCACAAAATCCGTTACCCCTTGGGTTCATTTTTTAAAAATCCATAGATGCTCTCAGATGCAGTCAATGGTACTACTGCATCAAACATAACATATTGAAATATAATATATTTTTCATTTATGGCTTAGAGAAGATGTCGTATTTTTGCTAGATTTTGTGGCATGGAGTAAAAGAAGCGGTATTCAGACATGGCAAAACAATCAGGATCCAGCGATCCCGCCGGAATGTATTCCTGCGGAGTGATTTCGAACGCCTGGGCGGTTATGACCAGGTTGGCCGGGCGCTTCGCACCCTGGTAGCAGAGGGCAGGCTAATAAAGATTGGTTACGGCCTGTATGCCAAGGCACATGCAAACCGCCTGACCGGACAACCCATGCTGGCAGCAGATGGCGGCTTTAGTGAAATTGCTGAAGAAGCCTTGAAACGCCTCGGGGTGAAATGGAAACCTACCAATGCCGTCATGGAGTACCAGAAGGGATCTGCTCAGATTCCCGCTGGGTGCGGCCTTGGCGTAATGTGATTTTCAGGCGTTGGCGTGAATTCGCCGTGGGTATTGATCGCGGGCATGGCCCGCTCCTACGAGAGGGTTAAACGACCTCATCTCATCGTAGAGCGGGCCATGCCCGCGATGATTTCCCTCAGCATTCCATCTTCTCCCGCGAAAACACCCCGTACAACACCGGCAGCACGAACAGTGTCAGCAGGTTCGGCGAGGCAGGGTGAAACTGGAAATGACATCATGT
>JALTPW010001060.1:1172-1994 GCA_026999335.1 Chromatiales bacterium | reverse complement strand
TGGCCCCAGTGGCACCTGTGCCTTTTGCCACAATAACGACTACGACATAGGCAACTTCCGCGCCTTCATGCTCGGCACCGATCTACGCAATGACCACCCGGTCGGCGTGCTCTATCCCGACACCTACACACCGGCCGCTGATTTTAATGAGCCCAATATCAAACTGCCGGGAAATATGGCCTTCTTCGATACCAACGGCAATCAGCGCGCCGACCCCGACGAAGTACGCCTCTATGACAGCGGCGAAGGCTATGAGGTGGAATGCGCCTCCTGCCATGACCCACATGGCGTACCCTCTGGCGGCTCCGGCACCAACACGACCTTCAGCCCGAGCTTCCTGCGTATCAACAACGGCATTGGTGATGAACGTCACGCCGGGAACGCCGACATCGTCAGTAGTGGCCCCAGCGCCCTTTGCCTGACCTGTCACACCAAGTAAGCGCCAGCTTGAAACAATGAAAGAAGGGTAACCCGGCAGGGTTACCCTTTTTTTATGCCTGCGCCGTATTTTGTCGTGTTAGCAAGTAGTCAGGGTTGAGCCTGCGAAACCCCGGAAGCAAAGAAGCCTCTCTCAAACCCCATCCCCCCCGCGTTAACCAAGTCTGGTAGGGTGGGCACGTCTTTTGTGCCCACGTGTAATACTCGGGTATCTGCAGGCGGAGTACCCAAAGCCTTCCGAAGATCAAGACCGTGAGGCGGCCCACTACACCCTACAGACGCCACACCAAGAGGAGTCACACCTTAACAATCTTGCTTTTCACGCAACATTTGCGCGTGGGCACAAAAGACGTGCCCACCCTACCCGGCTACGGCGCCGTCTGC
>JALTPW010001060.1:0-1162 GCA_026999335.1 Chromatiales bacterium | reverse complement strand
TGCGGTCTCAACTCTAGGGGGCTAGAAAACGATGGACATCACGAAAACAACCAAGCTTTTTGCCGGACTCGGCATGCTTATTCTCACGGGCGGTGCGTTTGCTGACGGGTGGGATCCAAAATCAAATGCCAACAGCAAACCTCGCGACCCCATTGCCAACACAGGTGGCGTCGGCGACACCCGACATAACATGACCATGAATTACTTGAGATATGGAGGCAGCAATGACGTTGGCGCTGACATGGATGAATACCGAAATGACTACGGCGCCGTCTGCGTCTACTGCCATACCCCACATGGAGCCAACACGCAGATTGATGCCCCTCTCTGGAACCGAACCGTTGCTCCTGATAGCGTCTACGAGCCCTACGACAGACCAACAACGCTAATGCGCCCCATGAGCGTACCAGGCCCGACCTCGCTGACCTGCCTGTCCTGCCATGATGGCACCATCGCCATCGACTCCGTGCTGAACATGCCGGGCTCTGGACGAAACCCAATGAATAATAGCCAGAATGCTAGCCGCGCCGCAGCATCCAACATGGACTTTCTCAACCAATGGGCCATTGCATATCCGGGTACGGGAGCGTCAGGCAAACACGCCACACTTGGACCGGACTTGGGAAATAGTGAGATATCCGACACCTGTGCAGGCTGCCATAACAATTCCATATTCGAGCTCGAGAGTTTCAGAGCCTTCATGATCGGCACCGATCTACGCAACGACCACCCGGTCGGCGTGCTCTACCCCGACGCAGCCGGGGTGGAAGCGGGCTTCTTCAATGAACCCAATGTTAAATTGCCAGGCAACATGGCCTTTTTCGACACCAACGGCAACAACCGCGCCGACCTCGATGAAGTCCGCCTCTATGACAGCGGCGAAGGCTATGAGGTGGAATGCGCCTCCTGCCATGACCCACATGGCGTGCCTTCTGGCGGCTCTGATACCAACACGCGCTTCAGCCCAAGCTTCCTGCGCATCAACAACGGCATCGGCGATGAAAGTCACGACGGAAACATCAACATCGTCAGCAATGGCCCCAGCGCCCTTTGCCTGACCTGTCACACCAAGTAAGCGCCAGCTTGAAACAATGAAAGAAGGGTAACCCGGCAGGGTTACCCTTTTTTTATGCCTGCGCCGTATTTTGTCGTGTTAGCAAGT
>JALTPW010001059.1 GCA_026999335.1 Chromatiales bacterium | reverse complement strand
GCCAGGGTAATCAAGCCGTGACTGTGGGATAAATTGAACTGCCAGCGGGTGGTCGGCTGGTCGATGAAGGGCTTGCCCTGTGCTTCGGTGGTAACCGTCAATGCCGTGGGTGGACAGCCGATGGCCGTGCCGAGCAAGGTGCGGAGCATAGCGCGGCTGATCAGATAGCACTGCTTGCCTTCTTCGGTGCGGATGCTTTGCCAGCGCTGCTGCTCGCTTTGATGCAGTAAGTTGTAGTACTGGTCGAGCAACCATGGTTCATCAATTTGGTCGTAGCGACAGCAATAGACATGGATTGCATCACGCCCAATCTCAGTATTCAAATGTGACATTGATAGTAGGGCCAACGTGGCCGCCGCTGGGTCATGAGTTTCCAGCTCTGATGTAAAAAACCATATACGAAGTTTAGGAAAGGTGGGCAGGCAGTATTCATTATAAAAGATAAATCCTGTAGCCAATAATACTGGACGAAGTAAGGCATCAGGCGGGACGGAGGATACGGCCGCTGGCGAGATCGCGAATCGAGGTAGGCCTTGTCTGATTGCCGAGGGGGCCGGAGATGATGAGTTCGAGGGCGGGGCCCAGCTGCCGTCGTACCGCCAATGAACTGCGTGCCGGCGTTTGGCCGCTGCGGTTGGCACTGGTGGAGACCAGGGGATGGCCGAGCTGGCGGCATAGGGTGGCGGCCAGTGGGTGATCGGTGACGCGCACGGCGAGGGTATCGTGGCTGCCGCGTAGCCAGCGGGGTATTTCCGGGCGTACCGGCAGCAACCAGGTGACGGGGCCTGGCCAGGTGGCATGCAGGGTGGCCTCGTCATCGCTGCCCAGGGGCAGCAGGAAGGGGCGCAGCTGGTCGAGGCCGGCTGCGATGAGGATCAGCCCCTTGTCCACGAGTCGTCCCTTCAGGCATAGCAGGCGTTGCACGGCGGCGGTGTTCAGCGGGTCGCAGCCGAGTCCGTAGACCGCTTCGGTGGGATAGGCGATGAGGCCGCCGGCATGGATGACGCGGGCGGCTTGACGCAGTTGCCAGTGGTTCATGGGCCTTTCGCTACAAGGGATTCGTCACAGAGGACACAGAGAAAACAATTTAAAAACCTGTCATTCCGGCGAAGGGCGGAATCCAGTACCAGCATCGAGCGTGTGCCGAGTTTCAGGTCTTTGCGTCGTGCAGCATAACGAACAATTTTTGTTTCTCTGTGTGCCTCTGTGGTGAATCTGTTGTTATTTCTTCAGACTCGCCTGTAACTCGGTATCCTTGGCGGCGCGTTCGGCCAGTCCGGCGTCACTGGTGGCGAGAATCTGTGCAGCCAGATAAGCGGCGTTCTTGGCGCCGGCCTTGCCAATGGCGACAAAGGGTTTGCTCATATTTTTATTTCCTGTCTGTTGTCGGTCGGTGTTCGGTCAGGGTTTTAGTTTATCAGTCAGTGCAGGAGCGGGCTATGTCCGCGATAGTTGTCGTGCTGCGAAGTGTGGGAGCGGCTTCAGCCGTGAAGGAGGCAGGCCGGTTCCACCGATCATTTGTTTTTCACGACCCATCGCGGGCATGGCCCGCTCCTACGGTGTATTCAATGCTGTTTCTGTTCCCGCGCGATAGCCCGGTGGCCAATGTCGCGGCGGTAGGCCATGTCGTTCCAGTGAATCTGTTTTACCAGTTCGTAGGCACGTGCCTGTGCTGCACCGACGCTGTTACCCAGGCCAACTGCGCACAGGACTCGTCCGCCGGCAGTAACAATGTCACCGTTTTTTTCGGCAGTGCCTGCATGGAATACCTTGGCTTCAGGAATGAGATCGGTGCTGTCATCGGGCAGCCCGCGGATAATATCACCCCTGCGGTAGTCGCCGGGATAACCGCCGGCGGCCAGCACCACACCCAGGGCTGCCTGAGGATCCCAGTCGGCATCGATCTGGTCGAGCTTTTCATCCAGGGCCGCGTCGATGAGTTCCACGAGGTCGGAGCGCAGGCGCATCATGATGGGTTGGGTTTCCGGATCGCCGAAGCGGCAGTTGTACTCCAGCACCCTGGGTGTGCCGTCGGCGGCGATCATGACTCCAGCGTAGAGAAAGCCGGTGTAGGGGTGGTCTTCGGCAGCCATGCCGGCCACCGTGGGCTCGATGATCTCGTGCATGATACGTGCGTGCATGGCCGGGGTGATCACCGGGGCCGGCGAATAGGCCCCCATGCCGCCGGTGTTGGGCCCAAGGTCGCCCTCGTCGCGGGCCTTGTGATCCTGTGAGGTGGCCAGCGGCAGAATGTGTTTGCCGTCCACCATGACGATGAAACTGGCCTCCTCGCCCTGCAGAAATTCCTCGATCACCACCCGATGTCCGGCCTCACCGAAGGCGTTGCCGGCAAGCATGTCCTGCACGGCACTGATGGCCTCGTCCTCGCTCTGTGCCAGAATTACGCCCTTGCCGGCGGCCAGACCGTCGGCCTTGACCACGATGGGCGCGCCCTGCTGGCGGATGTAGGCGACGGCCTCGTCGATGTCGGTGAAGTTGCCGTAGGCGGCGGTGGGAATGTTATGGCGGGCGAGGAAGTCCTTGGTGAAGGCCTTGGAGCCTTCTAGTTGCGCCGCGCCCCTGGTGGGGCCGAAACAGCGCAGGCCGGCGTCACGGAAGGCGTCCACCACACCCAGCACCAGCGGCGCCTCGGGGCCGACGATGGTCTGCGCAATGTCGTTGTCGCGGGCGAAGGCCACCAGGGCATCGATGTCTTCCACGCCGATGGCGACGTTTTCCACCTTGGGCTCCAGTGCTGTGCCCGCGTTACCGGGAGCGACGAAGACCCTTTCCACGTGCGGCGACTGTACCGCCTTCCAGGCCAGGGCGTGTTCGCGCCCACCACTGCCAATTACCAGTACCTTCATCGATGTGTATTCCCGTCTGTATCAGAGTCGCGAATGATACCAGACCTTGTGTGGCGTAGGTGTTGTGGGAGCCGGTGAGGTGTCAACGAAATTAAATGCGGCCGATTCCTGGACAATTATTAGACAGGGTCTAAAGTTGTTGTTCTGGGGCGCCGATAGATGAAGTAGCCCCCGGGCAGACGCAATGCCGAGATAACAACATCATGATGAGGAGAAGGATACTAATGAATAAATCAATACGCCAACAGTCGTGGGGTCTGGCAGCCCTTGTTGCCGCAGTGGCTATTACCGCAGGGAATGCACAGGCAACGGAATCGATATCAAGCTATGCCCCGGTGACCAATATTGGCGACTTTAAAACCACAAAGAAAAAGATGGAAAAGGCCCGCCCGGCGGTCATGAAGCGGCAGATGAAATTGCTTGAAGAGCGCTATGTGCTGGATGAGCGTTCGAAGAAGGGGCTGACCATGTCGGGTGGCAAAGCCCAGCAGGTAGGGGTGCGGGTGAAGCTGCCGAAGGGGGTTGACTGGCAGGATCTGTCGGCTATGAGTCCGGCGAAAATCCGTGACCGGGGATTGTTTCCAGCAGGCTTTCTTCCTTTGCCCCACCCCAATCACGCGGAAGGCGGGATGGTGTTTCCGCAGTATCACATTGACGCCGTAAAGAAACAGAGCAAGCGGGATCTGCAGCGTTTCGATCTTGACTATGATTTACCGGCGCACTTTCTGCCGGAGTTTCCGCCACCTCTTTATCTGACCACCCGCCCGGATCTGGGTGATGTCTCCCAGGGCAAGCTAATCTCCATTGAGAATTATTTTGATCTGTTCAATGGCATCCTTAACCCCAAGCAGCTTGAAGGTGTGCGGTTGTTGGTAACACCAACACCACAGCAACAGTTCAATGCCACCAATGACCGCCGTTCGGCGCAGGCCAGCCTGGGCGTGACCTGCTTCGATTGCCATGTCAACGGACACAGCAATGCCGCCACACATCTGTTGGGGGATATCCGGCCGCAGCCGTTTCGGTTGCGCATCGACACGCCAACCCTGCGTGGCGTGAATGTCCAGCGCCTGTTCGGATCCAAGCGTGCACTGAAAACGGTGGAAGACTTTACCCAGTTTGAGCAGCGGGCTGCCTATTTTGACGGTGATCCCGTCATCGCGACCAAGAAGGGGGTCAATATTCTTGAGCGTGGCAGTCAGGTTCATTTCATGTCGGAATTCGAATCGATTTTGGACTTCCCGCCTGCGCCCAAGCTCGATGTGTTCGGACGGCTCGATCCCGCCAAGGCGAGCAAGGCCGAACTACGCGGGCAAGATCTCTTCTTCGGCAAAGGCCGTTGCAGTACCTGCCATACGCCGCCTTATTACACCGACAACCAGATGCATGACCTGCAGACCGAGCGCTTCTTCAAGCCCACTATGGTCAATGGTCGTCAGGCCAGTATCGATGGCAAGATCAAGACCTTCCCCCTGCGTGGCATCAAGGATTCCCCGCCTTACCTGCACGATGGTCGTTTGCTGACACTGGAGGATAGCGTGGAATTCTTCAACCTGATATTACAGCTGGATCTGAAGAAGGGTGAGAAGGGCGATCTTGTTGCCTTCCTGCGCGCTCTTTAACCATATTTAGTATTTATCGCTGTTTGCAGGCCCTCCGCCTGGGTGGAGGGCCTGTTTTTGTGTGGGGATATAAAGGATACTGAGTATTTCAAACTTAAGATCAGGCAACCATCGCTTCCAGACAAGGATTTGATGTTCTACGTTTCGGCCTAATACTCCACTCACAAGACTCACTCACAAGACTCACTCACAAGACTCACTCACAAGACTCACTCACAAGACTCACTCACAAGACCGGAGATGAGTCGCGAAGTCATGTTTGGCATATCAATCAGAGTGTCGGATAACTTTACACTTGGAGAGGTGGCCTGCATTCTCGTCTAGTTAACTGATTGAAATTAATGATTATAGTTTTGTGGCATGAGTATTGCTGTGGTTTGCTGGTGACATGAGTAATGGGAGTTGCGAATTTGGGAGGTAAGGGGCCTTCTTCGTTTTTCTCAATCAGGACGCTTGATTCCTTCCATTAGCTGCCGCTCGATAGCTTCTAAGTATCGCCCGCCAGAACCGTCTATAGATCGTTCACGTTACAAACGTAATTAGGGCTTATTATCGAGAAGATTTTACGCATACAATGGGGAAATCATAGGAAAGATGACCGATAGGCATCGATCTAAAGAATTTCTCAGCTTTATGAAACATGTTGAAAAGAACACGCCTAAAGATCAAGAGTTGCACATCATTCTTGATAATTTAAGCGCGCATAAAATAACCATGATAATGGATTGGGCCGATAGTCATCCGCACGTACATTTTTATTTCACGCCCACCAGCTCATCTTGGTGGAAGATTGGTTTGCTCAGTTGGAACGTAGAGCACTTTATCGAGGAGTGTTCGCCAGCGTTAAAGAACTGAAAGATGAAATCAGGCGATTCATTAAAGTACACAACCGAGATTTAGCCAAACCAGTTAAATGGACGAAGAGTGCAGAAAAAATTATTTCCTCAATTGAGCGAGCAAAGATGGTGTTACCTAATTAACCGCATGGATCACTAGGATCGCTGTCGCAGGAAATTCAAAGAGGCTCAGGCCGCACAGCCGAGTAAAACACAAGGTCGAAGCAAAGCGGATATTGCGTTGATCAAGATTAGCAAACTCTACCAGATAGAACGCGACATAAAGGAACTCACGGCCAAGGAAAAACACCGCCAACGCCAGCAAAGAAGTCTCCCCGTGCTGCGTGACCTTAAAAGGTGGCTGGACAAAAGCAGGGGCAAAGCGCCCAAAGACGCCCTGATATCCAAAGCACTGCCCTACGCCAACAGCGTCGAAAAGATCGAGGCATTACTACCCTGGAATGTGAAAAACCAAATGCCATCGATCAAGAGAAACGAAAAAAATCAGCACATCGCTTAGAAAGCAAATACGTGCTTGATTTGGCGCTTACTTTATTGTTAATTTATGCTAGCCTGACTGTTAGTTTTTTTGAAATTATCGGATTCATTGACATCAGTTGAAGTTAAGGATTCTCACAAGACACGTCTGCAAGATGTTTTTGCTTCACTCACACTCTTTTTTAAAGAGGGAGTATCTATAAAATGCGAAGATTAAAAGAAGCCACCATTAGAAATGGTGCTGCTTTTCTGCTCATGGCACTGTTTTTGTCTCCCCAAATTGCCTCTGCGGATGAGCGGCCGAGCGTCATGTTTATGGTTGCGGAGCAAAATATCGGACAGGAGATCGTAGTCTACTGGTGGGGCTGGTTCAGCAGCAAGCTTGATATTAAAGCGCAGCGTTTTGACCTTTCCATTGGCGAAACCATTCTCAAAGAAGAGTTTCTAAATGAGGGTTTTGATGTCATCGACATTTCCAACGTTTCAGACAAAATTACCGTCTCCGAAGCCTATAAAGTATCGGATCTCACCAGAG
>JALTPW010001058.1 GCA_026999335.1 Chromatiales bacterium | reverse complement strand
CTAGGTGGGTTAGCCTTATGAACTGAAAGTCCGAATACGGGCCGGTTCGTTTTTTAAACCCACGCCAGCCAGTATTCCCAGGAACTCCTGTAGGATGTGGTGAGTTTCACGAACCGCATCGCTCAAACACCTGTCATCACCCGCGCCCAGAACTCGATAACACCAACGATGCGGTTCGTTACCGCTCACCAGCATCCTACAGTGACAACCGAAACAACTTGCCTTCATACGCACCTTCAACAACCCAGACAACAAGCGGCACGGATAAATCTGACCGCCTAAAGGCGGTGGTTTTAACCTTCAATCGAGACGAATAAACGCCCCCAGTGCCCGCTCGTAAGCCGGTTGACTGCGCAAGAAACCCGTATTGTGATTCCCCTCTATGGCGACAAACTGCTTTGGTTGATTCGCCGCCTGATACACCTTTTCCCCTAACTCGAATGGGATAATCTCATCATCGGGACTGTGTAGCACAAGCAGAGGACTCGTCACATCTTGGACATAATCCGCCGTGTCGAATTTAAAGCGCAAAATGGTCACGTATGACAATATCGGCAAAACCACCTTAGCCATATCGCGCGCCGAACTGAGTGCCGACTCGAGAATCAACGCCCGTGGCTGAACCTCTGAAGCCAGCTTGGCTGCCACGACAGTACCCAACGACCGTCCGAATATGATGATATTTGCTTCGTCGATGCCTCTCGTCACCGTCAGATAATGCCAGGCAGCCCTGGCGTCCTCATAGAGACCCGCCTCACTGGGCTTGCCCTGGCTGTGACCGTAACCACGGTAATCAACAATAAATACGTTCAAGCCAAGCCGGTGAAAAATAGCCACCGATTCACCCCGATGGGAGATATTGCCGGCATTGCCATGAAAAAAAAGTAAAACCTGATCTGATCCCTGACGTGGGATATACCAGCCATTCAGACCTGTGCCATCCCGGGCCTTAAATGAAACATCATCGTATTCCAGCCCCCATTCCGCCGGCGTTGAGGAAAGTTCACGGTAAGGAAAAAAAACCATGCTGGGCTGTTGCAGATACAGCAAACTGCTCAACAGCACAAGAACGAGGAGTGAAGTGACTATACTGCCAAGCATTTTATTTCTCACATGAAACCCATTATTTATCACGCTGACTACATTACACGCCGAAGCAATTCGCAGTTTGAGGCATGTGTCGCCACAAAACACGCCATTCCCTCATGTAGGGTGGGCACTGCCCACCATCATGGCCTGGATGGATGTAACTGGTGGGCGTGTGCCAGAAAGTGAGCATGGTTTCCATACGGCTTTCAGCATGCACCCAGCCTGAAACAAAATGCAACGCCTATTACTTGGATAAGAGATGGCTGAGCATTGTGGGTAATCAGGTCTTGAGGTATTCCATCGCCAGTGGGTCATCGTGCGCATAGCGCACGCTACGGGCAGCTAGACCATGGATAGGCACCTTCCAACGCAGGCCATAAATTTAAGCATTACTGTCTCCCTCATTGAAATACTTTCCTATACTCTGCTTATGTGGTTCCGGATGACTCCTCATGTGACGCCAGTGTGGCACAAAAAAACCACCCGGCACCCTCCCAGTCCTTCGTTAACCAACAGCACACATGTAGGCAATTGTTATGGACGACACAGCGACACTGCATTTGGACAGCCTGCCAGGCTCCACTCCTCAGGGCGCAAATTTACTCGATGATGGCAGCGGTGCCACCTTCAAGACCTGGGCGCCGGCGGCCCGTGAAGTGCGTATCCGCTGGGACTACAGCCAGAATCCGGCGGGTGACTGGCATCACCAACAGGAGGCCCGTCTGCAGAAACTGGACGGCGGCCACTGGGGCGGATTTATCCCTGGAGTGGCGGCCGGCGAGCGCTATCTGTTCTACGTGGTGGGCCCCGAGGGCGGCACCGAAGGTGTCAAACGCGACCCCTATGCCCGCGATCTGACCGACAACCCCGCCTGGCCCGACTGCCAGTGCCTGCTCTGTGACCCGGA
>JALTPW010001057.1 GCA_026999335.1 Chromatiales bacterium | reverse complement strand
ACATGAAAGAGTATCTCCTTCCATTCCTTGGCGCTTTCATCATCTTTGGTGCCGTATTTTATGGGCTGGATCTTGTGATGATGAATCTGCAGGGACTGCCCTTGTCGTTTCAATCTTAAGGTAATGCACTTGGATGCATAAATAGGAGCAAACCTTGCAAAAGCGGAATTCAAGAATAATTATCGGGGCGTTTTTCATTGCCGCCTTTGCGTTGTTTCTATTGCCCAGCCTTGTGCCCGGTATTGATGCCTCCCTGGCATTTGCAGATGAGGCGGCAGTTGCTTCGGATGCCGATGCAATAACTTATGCCCCCGCGCCAAAATTAACGGCGGCTGACTATCCCACCATTCCAGGAGTGAACAGTCGGGTGGTGGTCTGGATCGTGGCCCAGCTGCATCTCTGGTTTGGCGCTTTTGTTTTGGCCGTGCCTATTTTCGTATTTATCATTGAAGTCATTGGCATGTCAACGCGGGATCAGCGTTATGACAATATGGCCTATGAATTTATCAAGATCAGTATTACGGCCTTTTCACTTACCGCCATTCTTGGTGGGTTGTTGGTTTTTTGTCTGATCTTGTTTTATCCAGACTTGTTTAACTATCTGGCCACCATTTTTAAAGGCAGCATGTTTGCGTACGCGCTGTTGTTCTTTGTTGAAAGTGCGGTTTTGTATGTCTATTACTATGGCTGGCATTGGCTTCAAGGTGGCTTCAAGAAGTGGGTGCATCTGACCCTGGGTCTGCTGCTGAATGCATCCGGTCTGTTACTCATGTTCCTGGCAAATGCCTGGACAACCTTCATGATGAGTCCGTCAGCCGTCGATGCTGCCGGCGTGTTCAGCGGTGACACATGGGCTGCCATTCATAATTTCCTGTGGAACCCCATCAATATCCATCGCACCATTGCCAATGTGGCATACGGCGGCTCGATTGTGGGTGCCTATGCCGCCTTCAAGTTCCTCAGTGCCAGGAATAAAGAACAGCGTGCCCATTACGACTGGATGGGTTATAACGCCAATTTTATTGCCATCGCAGCCCTGCTACCGTTACCCTTCGCCGGTTATTACCTGACAGCTGAAATGTATGTCTATAGTCAGCAGATGGGCATCACCCTGATGGGTGGGGTATTTGCCTGGATATTTATTATCCAGGCGGTGTTGATTGGCGCCTTGTTTTTATCGGCAAATTACTACCTGTGGTGCGGGATGGGACGCAGCGAAGGTGCCCATCGCTATTACCCCTATATAAAGTATATTGCCATTGTCATTGTTGTTTCTTTTCTGGTGTGGTTTACGCCGCATACCCTGGTGCTTACCAATGCGGAATTGAAGAGCCTTGGCGGGCCTTATCATGCAGTCTTAGGGCCGCTGGGAATTATGCCGGCGAAGAATACTGCGGTGAATCTTCTGATTCTGTTCACCTTCTTGAGCTTTATGTTTTACCGCCGTGCCAACAAGATCGCCACAGTACCCTGGGCGGCGAAGGGCAATGCGATTCAAATTGCACTGTTTACCACGGGCATTATTAATATCTTTATCCTGGGCACTTATTACGGCTACTACACCAATACGGTGTACAAGGTAGCGGCCTCTATTCCACAAGTGTTGACGACCCTGGTGATCATTGCCATCAGTGTGGCCATCGATGCCTTTATGTATAAAGGCGCCAAGGAGGTCGCACCATTGCGCTGGGGTAGAGTCCCCGCACGCTCACAGTACGCGCTGTTTCTGCTGGCGGTGTCATTTACCTGGCTGATGGGGTTGATGGGGTATGTCCGCTCCGGTATCCGCCAGCATTGGCATGTGACCAATATTTTCCGTGACAACTCTCCGGATGCCTTTACTCCCGGTCTGGGTTACGCGGCCAATGTCATTTCGATTGCCACGATCATATTTATGGCGATGGTTATGTTTGTTTTTTGGTTGAGTACGATAAGCAGCCACAAGAGTAAGACAGCTGGCTATTGGAAGGAGCAGGGCACATGAACAACTTTCTTAAAGTTGCCATCTTCAGTCTGTTGACGATTGGTGCGTTCACCGCCTATTCCAATTTCGGCATTCCTCAGATTGTACCGGCGCCTCCTCCTGTCGAGGAGGAACTGGATCTGGGGGGGATGACCATGGATCAGTTTATCGCCCTGGGTGACAAGCTCTATCATGGCAAGGGGACTTGTACCCTGTGTCATAACGAGCTACTCCGTGCGCCTTTACTCGATGATTCGGTCGCCATGGCCTTGAAACATATGAGTGATCCCAATTACAAGGGCGAAGCGACGAACGTCGAAGAGTATCTGCATGAGTCGTTTGTGAAGCCTTCGGCCTATGTCGTGGCCGGTTTTGGCAAGGCGGGAAGCAATGATACGGAAAGCCCCATGCCGGATGTTTCCGGCGGAGGCATCGGTCTGTCAGAGGCCGAGATTGCAGCCGTTATTGCCTATCTTCAGGACATCAGTGGTAGTGAAGTGACCGTATCGATCCCCACGGATGTCCCTGAAGAGACGGGTGATGAGGAATCGGAAGGCGGAGGAGGGCGGGCGCCGTTTGAATCGGCAGAGGCCATTATTGCCGAATTTACCTGTGGCGCCTGCCACAAGATTGCCGGCGAAGAAGGTGAAATGGGGCCTGACCTGACACAGATTGGCGCATTGCGTGACAGGGATCATTTACGTCGCGCCCTCTTGGATCCCAATGCTGAGATTACTGATGACTTTATGGAGGGGATGATGCCCGCCTACGGTGACCAGTTGAATGCGAATGAGCTGGAGATGCTGGTGAACTACATGGCGGGCCTGAAATGATCATGATAAAAAAAAGACGCATACCTCGTTTGTTACAGCTTGTCCTTGTCGTGCTTGGCATTTATTTCGGCTTCATTTTGACATTTGATGTCATCTTGGGACAGTTGATTCCGAAAAGCCTGCTCACGATGTATATGTTCTTCGTGATTTCCGGTGTGTTGATGGTCTTCACCTTCACCGAGGAGAGTACCCAGGAACTCATTGACCCGATCAAGGCATTAGTCGAAGATCCATCGAAAAAAATGCTACGCAATATTGTGTTTGTCATCGTGCCGCTACTGGCCGGACTCTATACCTATTCCAGTCTGTCGCTCAGTTTTGAAGCGCCAGTGGAGTTGCGCACCATCCACCCGGCGCCGCCCTCCAAGGTGAAGGCCTATGGTAAGCGCTTTGACCTGGCAACACTTGAGAACCCCTATCGAAAATACGAAAAGGAGGATCCTGATAAATTCCGTGAACTTGTCAAAGAAGGCGGGGATGTCTACATCCAGGGCTGCCAGTATTGTCACGGCGACAAGCTGGATGGGAAGGGACCCTATGCAGAAGGGCTGAACCCGACCCCTCTCAATTTCCAGGATGTAGGAACCATTGCCCAATTACAGGAATCCTACGTATTTTGGCGCATTGCCACGGGTGGCCCGGGCCTTCCCGCGGAAGCCGCGCCATGGATATCATCCATGCCTGTCTGGCAAGACTTCTTGAGCGAGGATGAAATCTGGAAGGTGATTTTGTTCTTGTATGACTACACGGGGCACCAGCCAAGGTCATGGGAACATGAATAGTCGACGTCCGGGAAACTCAATGAGACAGATCAATTTATTCAAGCTAGTGCTGCTCGTTGGCTTACTTTTAGTCGCCGGCACAACGGTTGCAAAACCAGGTGATCTCGATAGAGGCAAGGAAATCTATGATAAACGCTGCACATGGTGCCACGGTGATGAAGGTGACGGCCTGGGCGCTGCCGAGGAATATTTAAACCCTCCGCCGCGTGACTTTACATCCGGTAATTATAAGGTCAAGACGAGTGGATTTGATGAAATGGTGCCGAATGATGATGATGTTTATCGCATGATTCGGGATGGTATGCCGGGAACATCCATGCCAGGCTGGAGTTCATTGCTCAGCAAGCAGGATATGTGGGATCTGGTGGCATACGTCAAAATGTTTGCCGAGTTTGAAGAGGCGCCAGAGCAACAGGTCGACTATGGAACGCCGGTCGCGACTTCAGCTGAGAGTATCGCGAAGGGAAAGGAAATATTCGAGGATGGAGATCGTTGCGTCGAATGCCATGGCAAGACCGGCAAGGGCGATGCTATCAAGGGATTAAAAGGTGATGCCAGCGAAAGAACCTGGCCCCGCAATCTGACCAAGCCATGGACTTATCTGGGCAGCAATACGCCCAAGGATATTTTTACGCGAATTTCTGCGGGTATTCCCGGCACCGAAATGCCCTCCTTCGCTGACCCGAAGAGCAAAAAAGTGCTCAGTATCGAGGAGCGCTGGCATGTGGCCAACTATGTCGTCTCCCTGGCCAAGACCGAAAAAGTGATCAATGCAGAAAATACCGTCATCAAGGCGGATATGCTGGAAGGTGATTTACCCGACTCGCCAGATGATGAGCGCTGGGAACAAACTATACCTACCACTTTCCTTCTTGTCCCGCAGATTATCGGTGAGGAACGCTTTTTCAAGCCATCCAATGACACGATTACCGTTCGTGCTGTTTACAACGACAAGGCCGTCGCCATGCTGCTGGAATGGGATGACAGAACCAAGAGTATCCCCGGTGATGAGCGGGCGGAAAAAATCGCCGATAAGCCGATTCAGGAAGACGGTGTTGCCGTGCAGCTGCCCATTGAAATACCGGATAAAATGGTAAAGCCCTATTTCGGTATGGGAGACGCCACGCACCCGGTGAATCTCTGGCAATGGAAAAGTGGCACGACGGACGCAGCCGAGACAGTTGCCATGTTCAATAGCCGGGGGTTTAAGGATGTCGAAGCTCGAGACGCGGCCGATGCTGGGCTGCAGGCAAAGGGGAGCTATCATGAGGGCACATGGCGTGTAGTGATGGTTCGGCCATTGACGACAGCTGATGCGGAAAATGACCTGCAGTTCATCGAAGGTCGCTTTATCCCGGTTGCTTTTGCCGCCTGGGATGGCAGCAACCTCGGCGAAAAGGGTTCGCGGCACACCATGACCACCTGGTACTGGTTGTTGCTAAAGCCATCGACGGGGGTAATGCCCATCATCATGGCCCTGCTGATTGCCGGCCTGTTCGCAGGTGCGTTGCTCTGGTGGGCTCGAAATGCGGCTACTGGCAAGGCCGCAGGTAAGGATAGCAAAGAGGGAACTGTTTAATGAGTCAAGGTGAGAAACGGGGCGTAAAAACCAAATTACTGGGTGTGGTTATGATTTCCCTGGGGGTATTGGATAGTCTGTTGACCTTGCGCGGAGGGTTGCCCAGCGAGAAATATATCCTGCTGATTGTCTTGGGTATTCTCGTATTTATCATCGGCGCAGTTCGGGCTGGGCGGCAGCCGGATGATACCACTGACGAGCAGGTCAGCTGAAGCCGAAGAGAGTGAGCACTGCCTACTATTTTCGTGAACACTGGATGCCTACATTGGTGGGCGGTGCCCACCCTACCAGATTCCGTGGGAAGCCGTCTGGTTCTGAGCGCATAACCAGATAACCAATGGGCCTTGATCCCCGGCAGACCGGATTGGCTGAATCGGCATCCGCTGTTGACCATCAGATCCGTAGGGTGGGCACGTTTTTGTGCCCACGCGGTTGACTCAGAACGGAATTGGCTCACCATCGTCATCATGGGGTGCCATCTCAGCCATTAATTTAAGAAATACGCCGAGTGACTCGCACAAGTTTTTTACAGTTTTACTGTGGGTTAGCTTCTCGTCGGCGGTCTTGGCTTTTTCCATTGTCTTCAATGTGGCGCAAATTTCCTTCGAAAGACCACTCATTATTTTATCAGGATCCATTATTTCTCCATATCACTTGGTTTTGCTGTATTAGCTATATTTGATCGAACATGCCAGGTTTGTTCACTTTTTTCTGAATTTTTCCAAAATCGCTAACTATCCACCACAGAGAACACAGGGGATGCATCAATGGAATGAATGCTGGTGCGCGGCACGGGCGAGTGCGTAAAAACCCCCATTTCTTTCGTCGTTGAGTAATTTTAGTGTCAAATTTCTTGGTGTAATTTCTATCTCTATGACTATAATTGCGCTCAGTGCTACGGTGCACATAAGATAGATATCCAATGTCCTAGTGGTGAACTGGGTTCTTTCGCCTCAGCTGGCCCCTTAAGAAGCAGACCCTTTCCTTATAAGGAAAATGCCTGTTTTTTGGCGTCTTCCGTCCATGCAGGAACAAACGGGATTATGCATGACTTAGTGAGATATCCAGGGTAGGGGATTGTATTGAAATGGTGAAGGCTTGTCGAGTGTGAGGTGGTGCGGGTACGGTACCGGGTATGGATATCGCCGATTCTTTGGGTCTATCCGGGTTTCCCCGAGTTTTTTTGCTGATTTTGCCGTCCGGTCATTCTAG
>JALTPW010001056.1 GCA_026999335.1 Chromatiales bacterium | reverse complement strand
TGCACGGGCTGGCTGATCGCTATGAATTTGTGCTCATCGACTGCCCGCCGCAGCTGGGTGTGCTGATGATCAATGCCCTGGCGGCCTGCCAGCATTTGATCATTCCGGTGCAGACGGAATTCCTCGCCGTGAAAGGCTTGGAGCGCATGTTGCGTACCCTGGAGATGATCCAGCGCGCGCGCCACAAGGTGCCGGCCTACACCATACTCCCTACCATGTACGACCCACGCACCCGCGCCTCCACCGGCACCCTGCGCCTGTTGCGCGAGCGTTTTGCCGAACATCTCTGGCGTTCGGTGATTCCGATTGATACCCAGTTTCGTGAGGCCAGCCGCCTGGGCATACCGCTGACCCTCAAGGCGCCAAGGGATCGCGGCTCGCTCGCCTATGCCGAACTGATGCAGGATCTGCTCGCCGATGGTACGCACAGTGTGGCCGGGCCGGCGCCGGTATCCGCGGTGCGCTGATGGCTGGTAAGCGCCCGGATTCATCCTCCCTTGCTGAGCCGCAGGAGGCGCTGGGTTTTTATTTGGACTCCCTGCTGATGGATCTCCCTGCGGAGGTGCTGGAGGCTGCTCCTATCGAGAGTCCCGCCGAGCCCGCCACGGATGTCAGTGCGTCGTCTGCGGAACCATTGATACGTCCTGTTAGCGAATCTCCCATTGAGCCCCAGCCCCCGGTTGTCCCCGTTTTACCGTTGGAGACAGCCGCGCCGCAGCCTGTGGTGAAGGCGATGTCCCGCCGCCCGTTTGCAGAACCCGAGCGGACAGTGCCACTACTTGCCGGGCCGCCGCTGCTTCCCCGCTTACTGACGGAGCGTCTCGGCGTCGGGACGGCGTCAGAGAATACGCAGGACAATCGGCAGGCCGTGCCATCGGTGGCGCCTGTACCGTCGATGCCGGCAGAGCCCATCCCGCCGGTCGAAAAAGCCCCGGCAACCGTGCCGGACAGGCCGCCCACCTTCCAGGAAGTTCCGGAAGTACCGCCTGATGCCAGCATCGATGAGCCGGTGGCGGAGACCCGCCGCAGAACCGTGGTAAAGGCCGGAGCGCCATCCTGGGCCGGTGACAGCTTTCAGTGCCTGACCTTCATGGTGGCCGGTCTGACCCTGGCGGCGCCACTGGAGCGGCTGCACGGCATCGTCGAGTGGCCGGGTGAACTCACCGGGCTGCCGGGCTATGCTGACTGGTTCATGGGTTTGTTGCCCAACCGTGGACAGAACGTGCGTGTCATCGACACGGCGCAGATCATCATGCCCGACGGCCGTATTCCCGATGCCCGCCCGGTGCTGGAGCGGGTGAAATACGTGGTGCTCATCGACGAAGGCCGGTGGGGTCTGGCCGCCGATGCCATTGCCCAGGTAGTGACGCTGTCGCTCGATGGCGTGCGCTGGCGTGGTGAGGGTGGCAAGCGCCCCTGGCTGGCGGGAACCGCCGTGGAACAGATGTGTGCGGTGCTAGACATCGATAATCTTAGTGCGCAGCTGGCCGAGGGGCTCAAACTCGACGATGAGTGATCCTGCTGCACCTTTTCAAGGATTAATGGTGCCAAAAGTGGGCGTTCTTAGGTAATAGGGCTGATCCAGAAAGCTGAGGAAGGCAGAGACCTCCGCCTCGGACATCTCTGACGGATGGCGATAATGGTGAAAGCGGATAAAGAACTGAATCCAGTAGCAGTAAGCCTTCTCTGTCTTGCGGCTATAGTGGCGCACTCGAATTGCGGCCTTAACTTGATTCATCAAGCATGTTCTGTGCGTCATTTGCCCCTCTGAAAAGCTGTTTATTCATACAGGTATATTGAAGAATAAGAATGAAGGGCTGTCAAGGTATGCGCCTTGATATTGGTGGGATATTAGAGTGGCAGACAAAAAAGTCTTTTTAATCAGTAAGCTATGGTGCCGTAATTTGCACTGATATCCGCGTGCTATACGGCAAACGCCGTATAGCACGCCAAAATCAATGATATCGAGGCAAAAGCCGTATCATTACCCCCGTCTCTT
>JALTPW010001055.1 GCA_026999335.1 Chromatiales bacterium | reverse complement strand
ATGCGGGCATTGCCGGCAGCCACATCCGCAGCCTCAACTCCCACGGTATCGTCGCCATTCGCGACAAGGAAGTGACCCACGCCGATGTGGAGCGGGTCATCGATGCCGCGCGTGCAGTGGCGATTCCGGCGGATCAGAAGGTGCTGCACATCCTGCCGCAGGAATTCATTATCGACGAGCAGGAAGGTATCCGCGAGCCGGCGGGCATGTCCGGCGTGCGCCTGGAGGCCAAGGTGCATATGGTCACCGGTGCGGTGTCGGCGGCGCAGAACATCATCAAGTGCGTGCGCCGCTGCGGGCTGGAGGTGGATGATGTGATCCTCGAGCAGCTGGCTTCCAGTTACTCGGTGCTCACCGAGGACGAAAAGGAGCTGGGCGTGTGCCTGGTGGACATGGGCGGCGGTACCACCGACATCGCGGTATTCACCCATGGCTCCATTCGCCACACCGCGGTGATTCCCATCGCTGGCGATCAGGTGACCAACGATATCGCCGTGGCCCTGCGCACGCCCACCCAGTACGCCGAGGAAATCAAGATCAAGTACGCCTGTGCGCTGACCCAGCTGGCCAGCCCGGAGGAAAGCATCGAAGTGCCCAGCGTGGGTGATCGCCCGCCGCGACGTCTGGCGCGCCAGACCCTGGCCGAGGTGGTGGAGCCTCGTTATGAAGAGCTGCTGTCGCTGGTGCAGGCGGAACTGCGGCGCAGTGGTTTCGAGGATTTGTGTGCTGCGGGCGTGGTGCTTACCGGCGGTTGCTCGAAGATGGAGGGCGTTATCGAACTGGCGGAAGAGGTGTTCCATATGCCGGTGCGTCTGGGGGTGCCGCAGCATGTCAGCGGACTGGTGGATGTGGTGCGTAATCCCATTCATTCCACGGGTGTCGGTTTGTTGCTGTACGGCCATCAGCATGCCGGTGAGCAACAACGCCGGGAACAGCGTGGTGAGTGGGCCGGTAAGGGCCTGTGGACACGCATGAAGAACTGGTTTCAGGGCAATTTTTAATTTTTTAACACTTAATTTTTTAATGACAAATAGTCAATTTCAACCAAGAGGGTCAAGGCCATGTTTGAACTGATGGAGACCAATGTAGCGGGTGCCGTCATCAAGGTGATCGGTGTCGGTGGTGGTGGCGGCAATGCCGTGGAGCACATGCTCACGCAGAGTATCGACGGGGTGGATTTTATCTGCACCAATACCGATGCCCAGGCACTGAAAAATTCCTCGGCGCGCACCGTGTTGCAGATGGGTAACAATGTTACCAAGGGGCTGGGCGCTGGCGCCAATCCCGATATCGGCCGCCAGGCCGCGCTGGAGGATCGCGAGCGTCTCGTGGAGCTGATCGAGGGCGCCGATATGGTGTTCATCACCGCCGGTATGGGCGGTGGTACCGGTACCGGTGGTGCACCGGTAGTGGCGCAGATCGCCAAGGAACTGGGCGTGTTGACGGTGGCGGTGGTTACCAAGCCTTTTCCTTTCGAGGGCAGAAAGCGCATGGATATCGCCGATCACGGTATCAAGGAGTTGTCGGAGTATGTCGATTCGCTGATTACCATTCCCAATGAGAAACTGATGAGTGTGCTGGGTGCCGACATGACCCTGCTGGATGTGTTCAAGGCCGCCAATGACGTGCTGCTGGGGGCGGTGCAGGGCATCGCTGAGTTGATCACTCGTCCGGGCCTGATCAACGTCGATTTTGCCGATGTGCGCACGGTGATGTCGGAGATGGGCATGGCCATGATGGGTACCGGCTATGCCGAAGGTACGGATCGCGCCCGTGCCGCTGCCGAGGCCGCCGTGGCCAGCCCGCTGCTGGAGAGTATCGATCTGGCGGGTGCACGCGGTATCCTGGTGAATGTTACCGCCGGCATGGACATGACCATTGGCGAGTTCGATGCGGTGGGTAGTACCGTGAAAGACTTTGCCTCCGAAAACGCCACCGTGGTGGTGGGTACCGTGATCGATCCGGAAATGTCCAACGGCCTGCGCGTCACGGTGGTGGCGACGGGCCTGGGAAATAGCAAGGTCGAGACGCTGGACAAGCCGGTCAAGCTGGTGCCGCCAAAGACCGCCGAGGGTAGCGTGGACTACGGTGAGCTGGATCGGCCGACGGTGATTCGCAACAAGGCGGTGGCCGGTGAACGCTTTGCCGCCACTGCTGACGGCAATATGGACTACCTGGAAATTCCGGCCTTTTTGCGTCGACAGGCGGACTGATGACTCACGAAGGGTGTTTCTGTTAATTGTTTGTAACCTCTGGCCTGCAAACCGAAGCGCCCTCAAGTTATCGAGTGTTTTTTACCGATTAGGGGGGCTGCGGATGACGTGGAGTGTGGATCCGTTCACTAGGCAGGGTTTGGGTGCTGTGGTACCATGCACGACTTCTGCGTGGCTGGGTGCCGGGCGAACCCTCATTCTCTTTCCCTGAATCGACTGAACAATGATCAAGCAACGTACACTGAAGAATGTTATTCGTGCCACGGGTATCGGCCTGCACACTGGCGAAAAGGTCTATCTGACCTTGAGGCCGGCGGCGGTGGATACCGGCATCGTGTTTCGGCGCGTGGATCTTGATGAACCGGTCGAGATCGAGGCCAGGCCGGAGAATGTCGGCGACACGCGTCTGTCCACCACCTTGGTGAAGGGCGATGTGCGCATTTCCACCGTCGAGCATCTGTTGTCAGCGCTGGCCGGTCTGGGTATCGACAATGCTTATATCGACGTCAGTTCTGCCGAGGTGCCGATCATGGATGGCAGCGCCGGACCCTTCGTTTTCCTGATCCAGTCGGCGGGTATTGAAGATCAGAATGTGCCCAAGCGCTTTATCCGCATCAAAAAGACGGTAATCGTGGAAGACGGCGACAAGTGGGCCCGTTTTGACCCCTTCGAAGGCTTCAAGGTCTCTTTTAATATCGATTTTGAACACCCGGTGTTCAAGAACAGCGTGCAGACGACTACGGTGGATTTTTCCAGCACCTCCTTCGTCAAGGAAGTCAGCCGTGCGCGTACCTTCGGTTTCATGCGCGACATCGAGCAGCTGCGCGAGAACAATCTCGCTCTCGGTGGTAGCCACGACAATGCCATCGTGATGGATGATTACCGCGTGCTGAACGAAGACGGGCTGCGTTATCACGACGAGTTCGTCAAACACAAGGTGCTGGATGCCATTGGCGATCTGTACCTGTTAGGGTGCAGTCTGATTGGTGCCTTCAGTGGCTGCAAGTCCGGCCATGCCTTGAATAACAGTCTGTTGCGGGCCCTGCTGGCCGATGAGTCGGCCTGGGAGTCAGCGACATTCGATGATTCGCGCAGCGCCCCCATTTCCTATACCCACCCCATGATGGCAAATTGACCGGTTCAACTTGTTACTTTGTGTCTGAATTGCTACCTTAATGGCCCGCTGTGGGCATGTTTCGGCTAAAGCTTTTGCGCCGGATTTCGATAAGTTGATAGGTTACGGTCGCTTAGCGTCTTTGCCGGCATTCCTTTTAGGCCTTTGTCGAGCCGTTGAGCGCCAGACGTCGCAGGGCCTCGGCAAGTTCGGGATCCTGAATCCCCTCAGCTGCGCTTCCCAGCGTTTCGGCTCCCGAAGGGGAGAGGGTGGCGCGACGAGGTGGCGATGTTGGCTCTGCCGGCTCGCTGGCGGGTTGCACCTTGAATCGCACTTTGCGCAAGGACTCAAGTCCCGGCTGGCTTTGCAGGATGTGCAGCACCGTCGGTGCCTGATAACGGAGCTGGGTGAGCCAGACGGGTGAATCCGCGATCACGATAGCGGTGTCGGTGCGGATGTTGCAGAGACTGACATGCGGGCCCAGGGGTTCGCCCAGCGCGCCGCGCAGCATACGGTTCAGGATCTGTAGTCGGTGGGCGTGAGCAAACAGCGGTTGCAGGCCATTATCGGCTGCGGCCAGAATGCTGGCCAGGCTCTTGCCGAATGTTCTTTTGCGGATGGGCATGGCGCGAATGTTTTCGGATTGAAACAGAAAACTATTGTAGTTCACTGTGGTAACAGCTGGAAGCGATACCTCGAAGCGGTGATAAACGGGAGCGGACGGCGCGGTATGAATATTATCTTTGTTGGCAAGCGAGGAGGCAGGACGCGCACGCTGACGGTGACGCGCGCTGCGGTGACATTGGCGTCGTTGCTGGCATTTGTCATTGTCCCCTCTCTGTTGGTGTTGGGCGGCTATTGGGTGTCACAGAAGGCTGTCCCCCCCAGCCAGGACGAATTGCTGATGAGCGCCTGGCAGCAGGAGATGCTGGCTCAGCGCGAAGAAATTACCGATGTACAGCGCCGGGCGCGTGAAAATATGGATGCCCTGGCTCTGCGCCTGGGTGAATTGCAGGCCAAGGTCATCCGTCTGGATGCCCTGGGTGAACGCCTGACCGAGGTGGCTGATCTCGACAAGGGAGAGTTTGATTTCTCCTCCAAACCCGCTGTTGGCGGCCCGGAACTGGCTTCCGCCCCTGAAGCGATACCGCTGACGGATTTTGTGCAGTCACTCGAGAGCCTTTCTCTCCAGTTGGATGATCGCGCCGAGCAGCTGGGCCTGTTGGAAACCATGCTCATGAGCCGTAATCTGCAAGATGCGGTATTCCCTGCCGGACGCCCTATCAAACGCGGCTGGATTTCATCTTATTATGGCATGCGCACCGACCCTTTCAGTGGCCGCCGTGAACACCACAAGGGCATGGATTTTGCGGGCAAGGCCGGTAGCGAAGTGATTGTCGTGGGCGCTGGCGTAGTGACCTGGGCCGGCAGCCGCTATGGCTATGGCAACCTGGTGGAAGTCAATCATGGCAATGGTTATGTCACCCGCTACGGGCATAACGAGACGATACTGGTCGGTATGGGGGATGCGGTGAAAAAGGGCCAGACGCTGGCGAAGATGGGTTCCACCGGTCGCTCCACCGGCCCGCATGTGCATTTCGAGGTGCACTACAAGGGCCAGCCCGTCGATCCCAAGAAATACATCCTGGCCTCCCGTTGATTAGTGCGGGAAAGCAATAATTATTCTCTAAACCTCTGATCCCCGTTATAATCCCAGCCCTTATTCCGGCGTGCCCGTGTGCGTCGCCTATTCCTGTATCGATGTGAAAAAGACATGGTAAGTAAATTGCTGTCCAAGGTTTTTGGTAGTCGAAACGATCGCCTGCTGAAGCGGATGAACAAGGTCGCGGCCCGGATCTGTGCCCTGGAACCGGAGATTCAGGCATTGTCCGACGAGGCGCTGTGCGCCAAGACGGACGAATTCCGTCAGCGTCTGGCCGACGGCGCCAAGGTCAACGACCTACTGGTCGAGGCCTTTGCCGTGGTGCGCGAGGCCGGCAAACGCGCCCTGGACATGCGCCATTTCGACGTTCAGCTCATCGGCGGCATGGTGCTCAACGATGGCAAGATTGCCGAGATGCGCACCGGTGAGGGCAAGACCCTGGTGGGTACGCTGGCGGTGTATCTCAATGCGCTCAGCGGCAAGGGCGTGCATCTGGTGACGGTGAATGACTATCTCGCCAGCCGCGATGCCGCCTGGATGGGCAAGCTGTACAACTTCCTCGGTCTGTCGGTGGGGGTGGCGCTTTCCGGGCAGAGTCCGGACGAAAAGCGTGCCGCCTATGCCGCTGATATTACCTACGGCACCAACAATGAATTCGGTTTCGATTACCTGCGCGACAATATGGCCTTCAGTCTCGAGGACAAGGTTCAGCGTGAGTTGCATTTCGCCATTGTCGACGAAGTCGACTCCATCCTCATCGACGAGGCGCGCACGCCGCTGATTATCTCCGGCCCCGCCGATGACAGCTCTGATCTCTACGAAAAAATCAACAAGATTGTACCCGACCTGGAGAAACAGGAAGGCGAGGAGCCCGAAGATGGTCAGCTGGGTGACTTTTACCTGGAAGAAAAATCCAAGCAGGTCTTCCTCACCGAGCAGGGCCACCAGCATGTGGAAGAGATGCTGGCCGAGATCGGCCTGCTGCCGGAGGGTGAAAGCCTCTATGATGCAGCTAACATCCGCCTGATTCACCACGTCAATGCCGCGCTGCGCGCCCACGCCCTGTATCAGCGCAACGTGGACTACATCGTCAAGGAGGGTGAGGTCGTCATCGTCGATGAATTTACCGGCCGCACCATGCCGGGGCGGCGCTGGTCCGACGGTCTGCACCAGGCGGTGGAGGCCAAGGAAGGTGTGGCGGTGCAGAACGAGAACCAGACCCTGGCCTCGATTACCTTCCAGAACTACTTCCGTCTCTACGACAAACTGGCCGGCATGACCGGTACCGCCGATACCGAGGCCTTTGAGTTTCAGCAGATCTACAGCTTGGAAGTGGTGGTTATTCCGCCTGCCAAGCCGGTGGCGCGCAAGGATTTTACCG
>JALTPW010001054.1 GCA_026999335.1 Chromatiales bacterium | reverse complement strand
AGCTGCGGTCGAGCGCTTGGGCAAATACTCGCCAGAGATAGAGATAGCGCGCGCAGAAGCGGAAATTGCGAGAGAACAACAGGAACTGTTGGCTGCCAACAAGCTCGGGCCGGACCTAGCAGAATTCGTCCGGGCACAATCGCAGTTGGAAATACGGTCGTTTCAGCTACGGGTTCGTATGTTGCAGTTCATGGTCAAGCTCTATGAGATGATTCTGCCGTTTATCAAATTGTTCGTGAGAGTCGGCGAGTTGTTGCTCGAGGCGTTGCGGCCAGGTCTAAAGATCGTCAAGAAGGTTGCAGACATCATTGACGATGTGACTCAGTGGGTAAAAGACAAGCTGGGCGTCGGAGGCAATGACGATGATCCCAATAACCTCCTCGACGATCCGTTTTTGCGCGACTGGTTGGGCGACCTCCCTAAGCCTCCACCACCCGGAGCCAATGGCGGTAACGGAGGGGTCCCATGACAGAACGAGTATCCTATGGGACCGTTGTGTTTCGGCGTCCGTCGAAGGTTGTGGTCAGTGCCACACCTGTGAAAGACGACGATCAGGCAACAATCCGTTACACGCGGTATGAGATCCAAGTCGACGCTGTCGTGGAAGCTGGCCAGGACGCGACGCTAGACGCCGCGATGGCGGCGCTAAGGAGTGAGTTAACACGGCCTGGCAACGAGCTGCTTGTCGAGGACACGGGAATTGGTCCCATTCACGTGACCGGCAGCGGATCAAAGGGCGCAGGACAAAATGGTGCAGTCCAAGATGTGATGGGCGGCCCGTTTCCAGAGCTTCTCTCCTTCGAACCACTCGGCGGCTCCCGATCAGCAGATATCAGCTGGCGCGTCGTTGCAGCGTTCAACGACTGCCCGTATGCACGTAGACGGGACATTCTGTCATATAGCTACACGATAACTACAGACATTGACAGCAAGGGCCTCACAACGCGCTCGGTCTCCGGATCCATCGTCATGGTTCCGGAGCGGATCGGCCGGAGCATCAAATCCACTGCGGAGAAGTACCGATACCTCATACCGGTCAATGTACCACCGGGATTCCGTCGCGAGTCTCAATCGTTTCGGTTGTCACCGGATCGCACCACCCTGTCGTTCGACGTTCGGGACACCGAGATAGACAGCCCCAACGCCTATCCCGCGGGTGTGGCGGACATTGACGCTACCCATTCACTATCGTGGAACCGCAGTCGTTCAGCCTCGGCAGCTGGCACCATATCCGCGACCATTACTCTGATACCGGGCCAGCCCCGCAGTCGCGCCTATGAAGCATTTAGGGAGATCGTGAAGGAGCGATTGACCGTCGCCCGGCTGTCGTCGAAGGGCGTGCTCCTGGAAAGCCTGAATGTGGCAGAGAATCTGTTCTCGCACAGCACAAACTTCTCCGTGCGGTACCGCGTCTATCATACCCTCAAGGACCTTCTGGAGGATCTGGGCTTCTTTCGGCCACTCAGTACGACGTGGTCGGGATGGGCAAAATCCATGACTGTGCCCTGGTCTCCACACGGTGTCGCTGCTTTGGTGGCGATCGACGATGAAGACATCATCGTGGATCAGTGCGGCGGCTGGCCGAAGCGGCGCCTGGAGCAATCCATCACGCCGACAATGCGATACTACCGGATACGCGCTATCGCCAACGGGCGCCCCGATCCAGCCCGCAGTTACCTCAACTACTACCTGTCCTCGGAAATTCACGAAGACAGCGCCGCAGCGCGTCAACATCCGGCCGGAGCGCAGCCACCTCAGGGAGGCGGCGAGCAGGGAAACTCGGACATTCGACAGGCGACCGCGCAACGATACGGAACTGCAAGTGGATCGAACGACATCATCCAGGTAACGGCAAGGCCGTTGTACTCCGCGCGTTTGATCGGCTGGGCAGTGCGTGCCGCTTATCCGATTGCCAAGCCGAAACTACAAAAGATTGGCGACCGAGATGCCATTGAGGTGGCAGCACGGTTTCGACAGGAAGTTGTTGGAAGGTACTTTGG
>JALTPW010001053.1 GCA_026999335.1 Chromatiales bacterium | reverse complement strand
TTTCAACTGAAACAAGCAATGGAGAATAATCCCTTCATGACCAACATCTCCTGTGAATCTGGAGGCAGTATTATACCTATTGAGGATGATTTGGAACCACTACGCGTGCTATCCTGACCTTGTTTACCTCCTTGTAAAATAGCTTGATGGTCGTATGTCTACTACCCGCCAATAGGTATACTGTCCCTATAATCCCTATAATCCCTATAATCCCTATAATCCCTATAATCCCTATAATCCCTATAATCCCTATAATCCCTATAATCCCTATAATCCCTATAATCCCTATAATCCCTATAATCCTAAATCGTTCTGGAAAAATCGGGCCAAGAGCGGTAAAGTGGAGGCCAAAACCCTATTCTTTGTTGACCGTCACAAGGCTCCAAGCAAGGGAAAATGTACGAAAATTTGGTCACCCGAAGAAAGCTTAAGTAAGTGCCATTCGGGACAGATCACGGTTTAGCTATATTTTCCATGGAAACAGTGGTCTGTCTCCTATTTATTTGTCTAGATTGGTTAGCACCAACCTACATCTTGGCAATAATTAGCCGCATCTAATTTCAGCAGATAAGGTGCGACAAATCCTTCATACTCTTTCTTTTTTTCGTTCGATAAATCCTGCCACCCTGTCACCTTCCCACGACATTTTATAGAACCACACATGCACTTCACCGGAAAATAGTCAATTTTATAATTTCTCATCGCATAATCGAAAGTTATTTCTTCATTAACACTGATGTCCTTTATAGCGACATAATCATGGGCACCTGTTGCATTGACACTGATACCACAATTGGGTCCACAGGAGTGGTTAACCTTGGTTATCAGTCCAGCGTGAAGAGCGTACTCATTTTCGCCAATTTGTGAAGCATGTGAGTGATTCCCATTGAGCATTTTTTCAATAAGGCCAATCATTACTATGTCACCAACCTTAAATGATTTGGTGGCAAAAATACCCTCTCCTTTTTCAGAAGTTTCTCTTAATTCAAATCCTATTATCATGATTTTCCTTTTAATCCTAAACATTACAAAAAACCTAACGTTGTGTTCAGCAGCAGCGTGCATTTTGGTTCTTTTGTGCAATAACGTAGCGTAGCGGATGCACAAGAGAACCAAAATATACGCTGTGCGCTGGAGCACTTGGTTGGACGAAGCCGCTACGCGGAGAAAAATAACCCCATCCCGATTCTGGGGACAGCGATTCTGGGGACAGTATACCTATTGAGGATAATTTGGAACCACTACGCATGCTATCCTGGCCATTGTTTAATAGCTTGATGGTAGCAGTAACAGGGGACAGACCACGGTTTACCTATATTTTCCATAGAAACCGTAGTCTGTCCCGAATGGCACTTACTTAAGGCCAACCCATTGAAAAGATTGCAAAAGTGACCGGTGTAACGTTAGGCTTCAAATCGCCAAGCAATCCACCTACATCAGGGATCGGTCACTATGCATCATACCGTCAGATCAGCACGTATCCAACAGCGTTTTATCCAGTCTCAGCGGCTCGAAAGTCACTGCCAGAGCACCTTTAACCTACTTACCAGTGATCTCTTGTTCGATGAGGTCGAAAAACGACTGCCCGAACATCGAGAAAGACTCCTTCCGCCCACAGAAACTCTCGCCATGTTTGTCGCACAGGCACTAATAAGCGCAGACCGATCCCGCAGTACGCGGTCAACCAGGCGGCCGTACAGCGGATTAATAACCGATCTACCCGTTTGCAGTATACACACCGGTGGCTATTGCCGGGCACGGTACTGATTACCGCTGGAAAGGGTGTCAGGATTGACGCAATACCTTGGGCAGTACATTGATCAACAGCTCCCCAATGAGTGGCGCTGGTATGGTCGCCGGGTACGATTGGTCGATGGCACCACAGTCACCATGCCGGATACTCCTGAAAATCAAGCAGTCTACCCCCAGCAGCGGGGACAAAAAGAGGGACTGGGCTTTCCGATTTGTCGGGTGGTCGGTATCACCTGCCTTACCAGTGGTGC
>JALTPW010001052.1 GCA_026999335.1 Chromatiales bacterium | reverse complement strand
CCATTTTGAGTCCATTTTTTCGGCCATTTGAGGCGAATAGTGACTCATATTTAACGAAAATGTGCGGGAAAATGAGCCAAAATGGCTTTTCCGCAGTAGGCTCCTAGTTCTCGGACAGGCTCCTAGTACTCTTTCAAGGTGATAAATACCGTCATTCCGGGCGTGATGCAGCGAAGATCCGGCAAAAACACTTTGTGCGCTGAACACCCGCAGAGCGAATCATCCAGGATGCTTGAAGTTTTGTACATTCTGGATTCCCGCCTGCGCGGGAATGACGGTATGCGAACTCTTTCAAGCTTGAGTCAATGCCATTTGCACCATCCCTCGTTTGCACGTGGCGAAAACCGGGCATAGCAAGATAACTTGCTGCGAGGCCGTTTGTCGGCAAGCGGAGACATGCTAGATTTTTCTTTATGCGGCTCTTTCTTACACGGCCTTACGTGGCATTTTCTTACAGGGAGTCATACACCATACTGGTGAACAGGACGACCAGATAGACGATGGAATAAAAAAACAGCTTCATATCGCAATCGCGATCTGAGCGGAGGAATTTCAGTGCCTGAAACAAGAAGGCACTGCTGATGCTGACGGCTGTCACAAGATAGAGAGTGCCGGCCATGCCAAGCGCATAGGGGAGGAGGGCGGCCAGCAGCAGGGCCGCTGAATAGATGGCGATTTTTTTCTTGGTTGCCTGCACACCTTTTACTACCGGTACGACGGGGATGCCGGCCCGTGCATATTCTTCCCGGTACTTGAGGGCGAGACTCAGGGCATGGGGTTGTTGCCAGATGACCATGATCAGAAAGAGAGTCAAGGCATTGAGATCCACTCCGCCGCTGATTGCGGCATAGCCGATGACAGGGGGCATGGCCCCGGCGATACCGCCGAACTGATTCGCCCAGTGGCTGCGTCGTTTCACGATCATGGTATAGATGACACCATAGCCGAGCATGGCCCCGGCGGTCAGCAATGCGGCCGGCAGGTTGACGAAGATCAGCATCAGTAGCAGCGATGAGCCCATCAGCGTCAGGGCCACGGCCAGGGCGCGGGCGGGCGATATCAGGCCGATGACCAACGGCCGCCGGCTGGTGCGCTTCATCAGTTTGTCGATGTCGCGATCATAGTATTGATTGAGCATGCAAGAGCCGGCCACCGCCATCCCCAGGGTGACAAAGGTCCACAGGAGGATGTCCCATTGAGGCATAATGCCCTTGTTGGCAAAATACATCCCCGTCAGGGCCGCGACGATGCTCAGGCCGACGATGCCCGGCTTGGTGAGTTCGATATAACAGGCCAGGGAAGATTTTGTTGTTACGGGTTTGGCAAGTTGGCACTCTCTCGCATTCATAGGCTTCCCCTTACAGCACACCGAAAATACATGAATAGGTAATATAATAGTGACTGGGTCGGGATATCGACTTGATATAGGTCAATGCCGGCATGTTGCAAACCATCTCAGTGGCTGGTGCCGGCGGAACGCCGGGTCTTGTTGTAGACGTTGTATTTCCCCGACGGTTTTTTCATGGGGATGCGTTTGACCTCCTGCAGAGTCTTGGCGTCGTAGATAATAAGGGCGCCGTCCATCTCCCAGATACTCACCAATGCGTGGCTGCCATCGCGGGTGAACTCTACGTGCCCCACCGTCTTGCCGGGCGCCGGACGCAGGGTTTTGACGATCTCCAGGGTGCGTTTGTCGATAATGTGCATGACATCTTTATTGGGGCCGAAGAACACGTCGACCCAGGCATAGGGGGTGTTTTCGTGGCTGCGCATGAAAAAGCCGGGGCCGAGGGTGTTGAGACGCTTGATCACTTTCCAGTTCCGCATGTCGATGATGCTGACCACGCCCTCTTTGAGGTTCGGGGTGGCCATCACCGGGTAGCCCTGGTATTTCCAGCTGATGCCTGAACCCAGGTGCGGGAAGCCGGGCAGGTCGATGTCTGCGACCTTGCGCGCACCGTCCAGAAATACCACTTGGCCCTTGCCACCGCCGCGCGCGGAACC
>JALTPW010001051.1 GCA_026999335.1 Chromatiales bacterium | reverse complement strand
AGATTGCTGCCATCGAGGGGCGACCACGGCGAGGTCCTTTGTTCATGAAATTCTGAACCAAGACCGTGAGGTGTTATGAAACAGCAGATGATCCTGGGCCCAGATGGCAAACCTCTGGTGTCTGACACTGCCCACCGCGCGGCATCAACGAGTGCCCGGGAGTTGTCTAGTTGGCGACCTGTCGCGGGTTCGCCCGACGCCGATCTGCTCGGTGAGTTACCGACACTGGTATCGCGCTCGCGGGACTTGGTACGCAACCATGGTGTGGCTGCGGGTGCCATGCAGACCCTGGTCGACAACGTCGTGGGCACAGGACTGCGCCTGTCGGCATTGCCAGACTACAAGGCGCTGGGCAAAGACAAAGACTGGGCGGATGACTGGGCCAGAAAAACCGAGGCCCTATGGCGTAGCTGGGCGGATACCACTGAATGCGATGCGGCCCGGAGCCTGACCTTCAATGGTCTGACCACCCAGGTATTTCGCTCCGGCTTGGTCAACGGCGAAGCATTGGCCTTGCCGCTTTGGTTGCCCAATCGCGGCCATACCTTCGCTACCACTATTCAGTTGGTAGAACCTGATCGCCTGGGAAATCCTGGTGATCGGCTAAATGACAGCAAGATCCGGGGGGGTATCGAGATCGATACCTATGGTGCGCCTGTGGCCTACTGGATTGCCAAGCACCACCCCGGTGATCAGTTTCTGGGGGTAAGTTTTTCCTCCGAACAGTACGAGCGGATACCGGTACGCACTCGGTTTGGCCGCCTGCGCATCATCCATGTCCACGACAAGGAACGCACCGGCCAGAACCGCGGTAAACCAATCCTGACCAGCATCATGCCGCTGTTCAAGATGTTGGATCACTACGAGCGGTCCGAACTGCAGGCGGCAGTGGTCAACGCCATGATTGCGGCCTTTATCGAAACCCCGCTGGATGGTGAGTCCATCAGTGAGATGTTTGGTGGTTCGGTCGAGGACTATATTGCTGCGCGCAACGAATGGCAGGTGAAACTCCAGGGAGGTGCGGTGATCCCGGTTTTCCCCGGCGATAAGGTGGCTCCTTTCACGCCCAGTCGACCGAACTCCGGTTACAGCAGTTTTGTGGAAAATGTCCTTCGCCACATCGGCACGGGGCTGAACCTGCCCTTTGAGTTATTGATGAAGGACTTTTCCAAAACCAACTACTCATCGGCACGCGCCGCTTTGATGGAGGCCTGGCGGTTTTTTATGGGTCGTCGTAGCTGGTTGGCCACCTACTGGGCAAAGCCCGTCTATGAGCTTTGGTTGGAAGAGGCTGTCAATAAGGGCCTCATCGAAGCTCCGGGTTTTTACGAAAACAAGGCGCTCTGGTGTCGCTGTAAGTGGATTGGTCCCGGTCGTGGCTGGATTGACCCGGTCAAAGAAGCCAGGGCTTCCAAGATCCGGTTGGAAATCGGGCTTTCCACACTGGAAGACGAATGTGCGACTCAAGGTCTGGATTGGGAAGAGGTGCTTGAACAGCGTGCTCGCGAGCAGGCCAAGATGCGTGAACTGGGTTTGAGCCCGGATTCCGTCACCAGTGATGTACAAACGCTGCCAACCCCGTCGACTGCTACTAACGAGTAACCCTATGAAATTCTGGAACCATGCGACCGGTGAGCCCTGGGCGATTACCGAATCGGCATTGAATAACATTCAAACGATCGCCACGCGCCAGAACGAGACCATTGAGGCCGTATCGGCCCGGCTTGGCCGCGAGCTGGACAACAGCTATGTCAGCGAAATTCGGGACGGGGTGGCTATCATCCCTGTGGTAGGGCCTCTGTTTCGCTATGCCAATCTGTTCACGGCGATCAGCGGGGCCTCCAGTTACGAGATTCTCGCCAAGGATTTCATGACCGCACTGGATAACCCGGAGGTCAAAGGCATTGTGCTGGATATCGATTCGCCTGGGGGTGAGGTCAATGGCTGCGCCGAGTTTGCCAATATGATTTTCGAGGCGCGCGGCACCAAGCCTATCATCGCCTATACCTCGGGTGACGCAGCCTCCGGTGCCTACTGGATTGCCTCGGCCTGCGATGAAGTTGTCGTCTCCGAAACGTCTTCGTTGGGATCCATCGGTGTCGTTGCCGTGTATCGAGGGGGCAAAGGCGAGAACACTGTCGAGATCGTTTCATCCCAAAGCCCCTATAAGCGTCTAGATCCAAACAGTGACGAGGGGAAAGTCAGGCTGCAGTCACGCATCGATGATCTGGCATCCGTCTTCATTGAAGCCATCGCCCGGCATCGCGGGGTCGATCCGCCGACGGTCGTTCGGGATTTCGGTGGCGGCGATGTGTTTATCGGCAAACATGCTGTCACACAGGGGCTGGCCGACAAGGTCGGCAGCCTCGAAAAGACTATCAGCAGCATTAACCCGTTTCAGAACCCCGCTCAAGAGCGGGGTTCTCCATTTCTAGCACTTGAGGACAGCAACATGACTGACAAAAACCACAAGGCTGAGGCCCCGAATCTGCAAACGCTCAGTCTTGATTCCCTGAAGGCCGACCATCCGCAATTGGTGGAAAGCATCAAAGCCGAAGGCCGCGATGAAGCGATGGAGGAAGGTGTACGCCAGGGACGTCAACAGGAACGCGAGCGCATCGGTGCCATTATCGCGGCCGATGCCGCCAAGGGGCGCGAGCAGCTCGCGCAACATCTGGCTTTTGCCACTGACATGGCTGCCGAGATGGCGTTGGCGACACTGGAGGCCGCACCGACTAAGGCCGAGGTGAAAACAGCGGCTTCCGTGACCGGGTTTGAACAGGCCATGGCCTCGGTCAACAACCCGGCCATTGATCCCGACGGCGGCGAGCATGAGGAGGATGACGCCGAAGCAGTGGCTAAACGTATCGCCCGATTCTCTCAAGGAGGTGCAGTATGAGTCTTCCAGGCATTGCAGAAGGTTTTACCGATCAAGGTGCGCACACGCCAGACAATTTGATTGCTGGCGAATTTCCACGCATCAGCCGAATCGTGACGGTGACCGGTGGCACAGCATTGCCGCAAGGCGCGGTCCTTGGCCGTATTGCGGCAAATGGCTTCTACCAGCTCAGTGATGCAGGCGCCAATGACGGTTCGGAAGAGCCCGATGCCATTTTGGCGGAGCCTGTCGATGCCACCACCGGTGATGTACAGGCGCACGTCTACTTCGCCGGTGAGTTCAACGCCCGCGCCTTGACGCTGGGTGCGGGGCATACGCTAGAAACCGTCGCCACAGGTTTTCGTCAGCGCTCACTCTTTCTTCGCAACAACCAGGCTTAACCAGCAATAGGAATTACTCATGGATATTTTTTCTACGCATGTGCTCAACCGTGTGGTCGAGCATCTGGATCGTCCAGCGTCCTTTTTGCTGGATACCTTCTTCCCGTCGATTCAAACCGAGGATAGTGAAGAGATCCACTTCGATATCGACAAGTCCAAGCCTCGCCTGGTGCCTTTTGTATCGCCCCTGGTTGAAGGCAAGGTTGTTGCCACGGAGGGCTTCGAAACCCGTAGCTTCAAGCCCGCCTATGTGAAGGACAAGCGGCGCTTTGACCCCAATGCTCCGCTAAAGCGCCAGATCGGCGAGACCATCGGCGGTAACCTGAAGCCGATGGATCGACGCGAAGCCGCGTTGAACCGAGCGCTGACCAATCAGGTCGAGAATCTGACCCGTCGTGAGGAAGTGATGGCTGCAGAGTCCTTGCGTACCGGCAAGATCACCGTCTCCGGTGAGGACTATCCAACGCAAATTATCGACTTCCAGCGTGATCCGGCGTTGACGCTGGCACTGACCGGTGCCACCCGCTGGGGTGAGGCCGGCGTAAAGGTACTCGATGACATCGAAGACTGGGCGGGGATGGTGCAGATCAAGTCAGGGGCTGCGGCACGTACCGTTGTTATGGACCCGCTGGCGTGGCGTGTATTCAAGGCTGACGAAAAGGTGGAACGACTGCTGGAGCTGCGTCGAGGCACTTCCAACACGTTGATCATCGACCCGATTCTGCGTGGACAAGCGAATGACAAGGCGCGTTATGTAGGGTCGGTTGGAGACTTCGATTTTTGGGTCTACAACGACACCTATGTCGATGACGACGGCATGGCACGCAACATGTTGCCTGAATACACAGTGCTGCTCGCCAGCCAAGGCATGCTGGAGGGCACCCGCTGTTACGGCGTGATCCAGGATGAGAAGGCGGGCTACCGCGCCAGCCGCTATTTCACCAAGTCCTGGCTGGAGGAAGACCCAGCAGTGCGCTGGCTGCTGATGCAGTCTGCGCCACTGGTGGTGCCTTACCGGCCGAACGCCTGCCTGTGTGCGACAGTGCGCTAAGGGGGTGAACCATGAAAGTCGTTGCAGATATCACCCTGCGCGTCGGCACGCCCGAGAAGATGGAGTATGTCCCGCCGGGCGTGCCGGTGAATCTCCCGGCAGATGAGGCGCGAGCACTGATAGAAAGGGAGCTTGCAGAAAAGGCCTCTCCCAAGGACGAGACGGATGACGATCTGATCGAGGCGATTGTCGACGCCATTGGTGATCTGTCGCCGGACGCTTACGGTAAGGACGGCAAGCCAACGGTCAGGGCCATTGAGGATCTGCTTGGCAGAAGCATTACCGCAGCCGAGCGCGACCAGGCCTGGGGCGAGTATCAGAAACTGGCGGCAGAGGTATGAATGTCCGGGCACGCTTCGCCCGGACTCTGGACAGCCAGTTCCGGCATTTGGGCATGGACGCCGAATACCGCCCGCAGGCAGGTCAGGCTCAGACCATCCGGGTTATCGCCCGACGGCCTGAGGAACTCTATGAACTGGGCGAAGGCCGCATCCATGCGGAGAACCCGGTACTGGAATTTCGCGTACACGAAGTGCCGGAGCCGCGCACCGGAGACCAGATCTGTGTTTTAAGCCGGTGCTACCGCATCGAGAGCGAGCCCCGGCTCGACCAGCATCATCTGGTCTGGTCGGCGGAATCCTTGCCTATCCAGGAGTAATCCCGATGTTAACGGTCACTGTGACACCGCAACCGCCGCTTGCCGAGTGGGAGGCGGCGCTGACTGCGGGTGAGCGTCAGATCAGAACCGCAGCCGTTCGGGCACTCAACAAGACGGCACGCTGGATGCGCACCCACGTCGCTCGTGAAGCGGCGCAATCGCTCAATGTGCGGGTGGGCTTAATCCGCAATGGACTGATTCTGCTGCGCGCCAGGGCCAGTCACCCGGAATCCGGTGTGGCACTGGGCAAGGCCGCCGGTGTCATCAAGGCCGCCGAATTGGGTACGCCCCGCCAGAACCGGCGCGGCACCCGGGTGGCCAAACGCCAGTTCGACGGTGCCTTTATCGCCACAATGCCGACTGGGCATCGCGGGGTGTTCCGGCGCAAGGGTAAATCACGCCTGCCTATTCAGGAGGTGCAGCTGGTCGCTACCGGACGCATTGCGGATGTCATGGAGCAGCTGGCTGACCGGCATGCCATGGCCCGTTTCGAACGTTTGTTCGAGCACGAATTACGCTACCTGATGAGGACAACAGCGTGACCACGCTAGAAGCGCTTCACCAATCCATTATCGAAGGCATTGGCTCCATTTCCGGTTTACAGAAATGCGGGCCCTTCCCGCGACGAATGGACAAAGTGACCTTGCCCGCTGTGTTCGTGGATCTGGCCGAACTGGAACCGGATATTGATCCGGGTACCGGTGAGTTGGCACTTATCACTCACTGGGAAGCGCGGGTCATTGTTGCCGAATCCCAGCCGGATGCACAAGCAGTGCAGCGGGGCCTGGTTCTGGCGGTGATGCACTGGCTGTTTGCGAACGACTTTCCACTGGAAAACGTGGGCAAGGCCAAACTGAAACAAGCGGGCCCGGACCATTTTGCTCCAGAGATGCAGGGCCACGATGTCTGGCTTATCGAGTGGACGCAGCAGATTCGAGTGGGCGGCTCCGTCCTGGGATGGTTCCGGTGTGATACCGACACAGGTGTTTCTCGGCATCGGAAACGATAGTGATGAGGTGACCCGCGGTGGAGACAGCATTTGAAATCGCCGAGCTTCACCGGCGTCTGGGCAACCTGCTCAAGATAGGCCGCATCGAGGAAGCCGATTATAGCGGGGCAATCCCGCTTTGCCGGGTGCGAGTGGGCGATCTGCTGACGGGCTGGCTGCCCATGCTGGCGTTAAGGGCCGGGCCTGACAATTGCTGGTGGCCTTTTGAAATCGGCGAGCAGGTGGTGGTGCTCTCCCCCAGTGGCGATCCGGCGCAAGGCATCGTGCTGGGAGCCATCAACCAGCGCAGATTCCCGGCACAGGGCGATCGCCCGGATAGACATCGGGTGGTGTATGCCGACGGCGCGGTGATCGAGTACGACAGGTCCGCGCATCATTTGAAGGCGGTCC
>JALTPW010001050.1 GCA_026999335.1 Chromatiales bacterium | reverse complement strand
ATTCGCGTAGACGTGTTCTGTACCAAATACAAGACCGAGCCGCTCCGCAACGAACCCCTCCGTGAAATCACCCCGGTGTTTTGCCAGCGTAGGCAGATAATCCTTGTCCTGGGCCATCCAGTAGAAGAGTGTGTCATAGATCGCCTCTGTCAGGGCATATGGCTGCAGCGATAGAAACTCCTCACTTGGCATGCGTAGCAATGGTGTCGCGCAAACCGTATTGAAATCGTGAAGTGCTCCGAAACCATTGTTACGTTCACCATCGGGCAGCGTGAACGTGGTTAGCACACGTTCCACCTGTTCAGGCGCCATACCAGCCTTTGCAGCCACCTCGGCCACTGTTACGGCAAAATATGGCAACATTGTCCACTCATCCGGAGGTAGCGCACGCATTTTCTCCCTGATTTCGACGAAACGGTCCGACTGAACGCGCTCGATGGCTACTGCCACTGCCCGGGCATTGTCGATACTGAATCCACAATTTGCCTCTAACCATTTTGTATCGGCCGCATACTTTCTGGCCGCAAGGTCCAGGTACTGGAAGTTGTAGGCTGACTCACCGCCATAGAAGATCGGTTCACGAAGGGCCTCACCACGAGTAAATGGATTGAAGGTTCCAGATTCAATGGCTTCCATGGTCAGACCATCGAACATGGCGCTGGACATGCCATGATGCAGCTCTTCAAGAAGTCTCTCAGTCGCGTCGATATATTCCTGCAAGGTCTGCGGACTCGGAAGTGCCCAGTCGATGTCGGCTTTCACCATTAGGCCAATCAACGTATTGATCTCAGTTCGGATCAGGCGCGAAGGAGCAAACATATTTTGCATGTCGGCCTCCTTCATTTCATCCGCGTATGTGATGATATTGTCACGGAAGCAAAAATACGCGATCGCATGGACGTAACCTGGTTTAACACAAAGTACCGCCAGATCCGCAAATATTTCCTGTTCTGATCGCAAGTTCTTTTTCATGGTCGTTAGTAAAGCCCTGCCGGACTACACGTTAATACTTTAGGCTGGTGCCGCTCTGTCCCACTCTGGGCAGGAAAGCCCGAATAATGATCATAACTGCATCCCCTAGGCTTAGCTATCAATCCTCAATTCTCTTTATTGGTTTCAGAACCCGAACTGCTTTCGCTGCAGTTCCCATAGGTGGGGAAAGGGATCCATGAAATCGGCCAAGGTCAGGTGGGCCGGGTGGGTGCTGTTGAGAATCGCTTCCTGGATGTCCGGGGCCAGCAGAGTCAGGCGCAGAATGCGCGAGGCGTAACTGGCGCTGGTGATACCCTCGTCTGTGGCGATCTCCTTGACGCTCTCGTACTTGCCCCTGACAAGCCATCGGTTCCAGCGGTGTGCCCGGACCAGGGCGTTGATCAGCGTAACGTCCGCTTCCATGTTGCGGTCCGGGTTCACCGGCTGGCCCGTAGGTGAGAGGATGGTCTTGCGGCCAGAGTGGCGTCCCAGCTGGGCGGGGATGAAGATCTGGATCAGCTTACCGTCGCGGCTCAGGTTGATATTGGGTCTCATGCGCTCATCTCCTTTGTTTCCCGGACTGCGGCCTTGAGATCCAGCACCAGGCTGTTGATGCCGTTTGTCCGGATGTCGATGTGGACGCCCTCGGGCTCTACCCGGATCCTCTCAATAAAGAGTTGCAACAGCCGGGCCTGCTCCTTGTGGTAGAGATGGTCCCAGACCGTCTCAATGGACTGCAGCCCTTCACGCACATCCTCCTCGGTGATGCCCTCGTCCATGGCGACCGCTGCCTTCCAAGTGCTGACGATCATGGCGGGGTTCTTGAAGATGGCCTTGATCTGGTCGAAAACGATGCCCTCGATATCTGCAGCCCGTACCATGCGCACGGGGCACTCCTCATAGCCGCGTTTGTTGGCGGTATGGGTGACGTAGTAACGGTAGACCTTGTCGCCGCGCCGGGTGTGGGTGGGCGTCATCGCCTTGCCGTCCGGGCCATAGAGCAGACCTTTGAGCGGGGCCGCTGTCTTGCGGGCCG
>JALTPW010001049.1 GCA_026999335.1 Chromatiales bacterium | reverse complement strand
CATGGCAAGTTTTTCTCTCAGCCTGTCAAACGCCATCATCCCTCTCTCTCAATTTGATCGAGATTAATACGTAACACCGCGCCATAATCGTATTTGGCCGGGCAGACGTACGAGCATAAGGCCAGATCCTCTTCGGCAAGGTCCAGGCAACCCAGGTCTTGCGCCAGATCCGTATCTCTCACCAGCAATGCACGCAGCAGGGGCAGCGGCAGAATATCCAGCGGCATCACACGTTCAAAATCACCCACTGGAATCATTGCCGTCGGTCTACCGTGCAGCGCGGTCGTAAAGGATTCATTTCCACCCGGCGCCCGCAACCAACCAAACAGTCGACGCCTTTTCTCATTTTCGTGGATTACCGATATCTGTCGATGATAATGCCCAAGATATGCCTGCGTCCCTGTGGCTATGTGGCCACTCAGCACAGAGCCGGAGATGATCCGACAGGGGGGATGCCCGGCAATCTCACCTCGCACCAGGTCGTCGATACTCGCACCCAATCGTGTTTGCAGTAACCGGGGTCTGGTTACTGAAGTACCCCCCAATGCGACAACGCGCTCGCTCCAGACTTGCCCGCTCGTAAACAACTTGCCGATGGCGATAACATCCTGGTAGCCAATATGCCATACGAATTTCTCTGCGCTTACGGGGAACAAATGGTTAATGTGCGTGCCCGCCAAGCCCGCCGGATGAGGCCCTGAAAACGCCACCGCTTGCAGGCGATCAATCATGGGATCATCAACCTGGCCATCCACCCCCGTACAGAGATATAGCGGCCCTGTTGTTAAGTGGGCGATAACACGAAGCCCATGGCGGAATGCCTTACGGTGACAGTCAATAATGACTTGGGGATTTGCTGCAAGTGGTTGTGTATCAATGGCGGTGACGAAGAGCGCACGCGGATGTGAAGCCGAATGTGGCACCCGGTTATAGGGTCGTGTTCGCAGGGCTGTCCATAAACCGGAAGATAAAAGCACATCCCTCACCGTGCTCTCGCCCAGCCCCGCCAACGCCTCGCCATTGAATATCGGAAAACGCCTGTCTTCCCCAGCGTCTTCATCCAATGCAATGACCACCGATTGCAAAACCCGGCGTGCACCACGATTGATGACCGCGATTGTGCCGCTAGCGGGTGCTGTGTACTTAACGAGTGGGTCGTGTTTGTCGTGGAACAGGGCTTGCCCAAGGCCTACCCGATCCCCCGGGCTCACCAATAATTTCGCTTTGAGCCCTGTAAAATCCGCACCCAACAACGCAACGCTGGTCACGTCCTGGGCGGGGTAAATGAATTGCTCAGGTTTTCCCGGCAGAGGAATATCGAGCCCTTTTTTGATGGTGATTCGCAATGTCAGGATCCACCGATGATGCCAAATCGTTAGGAACGTACACGTTCCTTGCCTTCTCCTTTAGTGTAGACCTGTGTATGAAATATATCGCGTGACAGATGCCATATTCCGCCATCTCAACTCAACGACCAGCTGCTGATGTAGGGCACGTCTTTTGTGCCCACGTATTATCTCGTTTTCTGCAATTCCGCGTGGGCACACAAAACGTGCCCACCCTACTGGACTAAAAATACTGCGTCAGTTGCAGCACCATCCCACCTTGCAAAGGCTGCACGTTGGCCCGTAGGGTACCTTCCGCCAATCCTCCTTCGCTGAGGAAGGCATCATTGACGAAGGCGGCGACGAAATTCCCTAGCGCCGCGCCGGCCAGTACATCGGAGGGATAGTGTACACCGGCCTCCACCCGCGCCCAGGCGGTACCTGCGGCCAGTGAAATGACACCCACATCGAGCAGCGTGTGCAGTGGTGCCTGCAAATCCAGCCGGGCAAGATTGCGCCGCGTCAGGGTGGCGCCGGTAAAGGCAACGGAGGCATGACCGGAGGGAAAGCTGAGCGTGTCGGAATCATCGGGCCGGGATCGGCCCACGCCGAGCTTGAAGGTCTGCGTCACCAAACCATTGGCTGTCATCGCGCCCAGCTGGACGAGCAAACGATTGGGACGCCCTGGAGCGGCGCCGTCTTCGGACACCCACAGCGAACTGGCAAGGGCGGCACCGAGCGAGGTATACAGCAGCACATCACTGGCCCGGCGAGCCGCCGCCGCCGAGGCGAACACAGGCTGCTCACGCCGCGCCCGATCCGACCACGCCTGATCCCTGTCGGTAACGAGAATCAGGGTGGCGCCCAGCGCCGGCAGCCAGGTATTGGGATCCGTGGCCGCCGTCAGCGCCGCTCGTTTTATCTCCGTCGGCGTCGAAGGCAGACTGCTACAAGCTTGCAATCCCACCAACGCAACCAGCAGCAAGCTGGCACAGACCCGTCGCCGGCTGCCCGCACTCAACATCCCGCCCGCCCGCTGTAAGCACATACCATTCGTGCAACTCAGTTCAGTGCCGGCTTCTTGATGGCATGGGAAACCCGTTGGCGGATGATGCGCGACAACAGCCTGCCAAGCTGGGGCAGATCCAGCGGCTTGTGCAGCAAGGTATAGGCGGTGTTGTGTATTGCCTCCTTAGCCAATTGCTCAGATTCCGTATCGCTGTTGCTGAGCATCACGACAACCGCCCCCGAGGCAAGTTTGCGCAGTGACAGATACAATTCCAACCCATTCATCTCCGGCAACAGCACATCGATGAGGACAACATCAAAATGGATTTGCTCCGCCAGTTCCAGCGCATCATAGGGCGAGCAGCTCATCGTTACCCGATACCCCTGCGGCTTGAGCAGGGTACGCACACTACGGCAAATATCCGTGTCATCACTAACCACCAGCAGAGCGGTGCCGTGGACATCATGAATCAGATCGATGACATTCTCGATATCCAAGGGCTTGGAGAGAAAGGCCACCGCACCCTCCTCCAGCGCAGTCTGCTTGAGTTCATCACGGCCATAGGCGCTCATCATCACGACCCGCAGGTCTTCATGCCGACGGCGAATGCGGCGAAATGTCTCCACACCATCGATACCCGGCACGCGCACATCCAGCAGGACCACACTGTATTCATGACTCTCGCACATGGCCACTGCGGTCAGACCATCGGCAGCGGTGTCGACGTCAAAGCCCTCGTCACTGAGAATATCGGACAGGGTGGTACGCATATGGGTCTCATCATCGACAATCAAAATACGCTTTGTGGATGTCGCCAAGAAAGACTCCTCTTTATCATTTTTTTATCATTTTTTGATATCACGTCAAATCATTCCCCCATCGCCGCACGGTAATTGAATGCGAAAACAGGCGCCATTCAATTCCCCCACCACCAGACTCAATTCCCCACCGAGCCGGCGCACCATATCACGGGCAATCCACAGCCCCAGGCCATTACCCTTGGGCTTGGTGGTGAACAGTGGCTCAAACAACCGGGCGCTATCCTCGCCACTGATGCCTTCACCGCTGTCCGACAATTGCAGATCAACCCCCCGGCCGGATACCCGCACCCGCAAGAGAATCTTTCCCTCACCGGAAATAGCCTGCACGGCATTGATCAGCAGGTTACGTAATACCTGGCACAGCAGTTGTGGATCTGTGTTCAATGTAAAAGAGGCCTGCGTGGGCCGGTAGCACCATTCGATGTGTGGCGGCAATGCAATATCCGACAACACCTTCTGCAACAGTCGTTCGAGATCGATTTGTTGATATTCCGGCGGCTGGATCCGTGAGGCGCTCAGCAGGTCATCGATAATACGATTTGAGGCCGTCAGCTCGGACTCGATGATGTCGAGATATTCCCCGCTCTTCACATCCAGACAGTTTTCCCCTGTCAACCGGCGGCGCAGGTAATAGACCGCATTGTGAATCACCGACAACGGATTACGCAGTTCATGACTGACCGTGGCCGTCAGCTGCCCCAGCATCACCAGGCGCTCCCGTAGCAGCAGCTGTTCCTGCGCATCGGCACCCCGATCGACTCCTTTGGCATCATGCATACAAACAGGCTTCTCTTCTCATATGTTCGCAGGAACAAGCACTGTGAGCAATCCGCACCTTCCCACCCAGCGCCGGCCCCAAAGCCAACCTTAGCAGACCCAGACTCACAACCCCAGCCAAACATCCACCCAATATTCAGTATAAACAATTGGTTTTATTAAACTAATTCAGCACCCACAGCAACCCAGCCGCATGAATAGTAAATATTATCTTGATTGTTCACTGTTCATCACCTACAGTTGTGCGCTATGAATGCACGTACCACATGCACCAGATCCGATATCCGTGAGCAAATCCTTACAGCGGCCTTCGACCGTTTTGTGCGCTTCGGTTACAACAAGACCACAATGGCTGAAATCGCTGGCGACTGCGACATGTCCGCCGCCAATATCTACCGTTATTTCGATAACAAACTCGACATTGGTGCCCAACTCGCCAGCCAGTGTCTGGCGCAGCGGGTCACACTGCAAAGCGAAATTGTCGCCCGCAAACAGACCGCCGCCAGTGAGCGTTTACGCGAACTGGTCTTCGCCACCCTGCGCTACACCTATGACCAGTGGCTGGAAGCGCCGCTGGCCAACGAACTGGTTACCGTCATCTGCGGCAACTGCATGGATGTCGTTGAAACCCACAAACAGGATGAACGCGATGTAATCCACGAATTGCTGAATGACGGTAACACCAGCAATGAGTTCCACGTCACCGACCCACAAGACACGGCGGCCGCCCTGCAAACCGCCATGATCCTGTTCAGCACACCGTTACTCATGCCTGTTTATTCGCGGGAAACCTTTGAAGAAAAGGCAGCCGCACTGGTTCGCCTACTACTCACTGGCCTGCTCAATCCACAAAATAAAGTATGCAGCAAACCGAATTTGCCCGGAAAGGAAGCGAAAACATGAATGCCACAAACCGCACTACCCGTTATGCCCAGTGGGTCGTCACCCATCCCTGGCGGGTCATCCTGGCCACCCTGCTACTGGTAATGGCGGCGGCCAGTGGCACGCGCCTGCTCGGTTTCACCACCGATTACCGCGTCTTCTTCAGCGCCGACAACCCGCAAATGCTGGCCTTCGAGGCATTAGAAAACACCTACACCAAGAATGACAATGTGATGTTCATTCTGGTACCCAAAGACGGTGATGCCTTTGCTGAAAAAACACTGGAAGCGGTAAAGACCCTGACCGAAAAGGCCTGGCAGACACCCTATTCCATCCGCGTCGATTCCCTTTCCAACTTCCAGCACACTGCAGCCGAGGAAGATGACCTGCGGGTATATGACTTGGTTGGCGAAGAGCAGGTACTGGACAAGGCCGCTCGTCAGGACATCAAGTCCATTGCCCTACACGAACCCAGCCTGCTCGACAAACTGGTACCAGAGCGCGCCCACGTCACCGGCGTCAACGTCACCGTACAACTGCCCGGCGAGGATCTTGGTGAAGTACCGGAAATCGTCGCCTTTGCGCGCGATCTGGTCAAAGAAATGCACACCCTCTATCCAGATATAGAGATTCGCCTGTCCGGCATGGTGTTGATGAACAATGCCTTCTCCGAGGCCTCCCAGAGCGACATGGCGAGCCTGGTGCCGCTCAGCTTCTTACTCATGCTAATTACCCTGGCGCTGCTCACACGCAGCATCAGCGGCACTGTGGCGACCCTGTTCGTGATCCTCTTCTCCATCCTCACGGCGATGGGCCTGGGCGGTTATCTCGGCTTTCCCATCACCCCGCCTTCAGCCTCGGCACCCACCATTATTCTCACCGTGGCCATCGCCAACGCGGTGCACATATTGGTCACTTTTCTGCATGAAATGCGCCTCGGCAGAGAAAAGCACGATGCCCTGGTCGAGAGTTTGCGCATCAACATGCAGCCGGTATTTCTCGCCAGCATCACCACCGCGCTAGGCTTCCTCAGTATGAATTTTTCCGAAGTGCCCCCCTTCCAGCACCTTGGCAATATGGTGGCGATGGGAGTCATCGCCTCCTTCATTTTTGCCGTCGGCTTCCTGCCCGCCGCCATGTCACTGCTGCCGGTGCGGGTAAAACAGATCGGCAACGACGACAGCCACATCATGAACCGCTTCGGTGATTTCGTGGTACGCCGCCGCACGCCGCTGATGTGGGGCATGGCGGGCGTCATCGTGATCCTGGTCGCCGCCATACCACGCAACGAACTCAACGACGTGTTCGTGCACTACTTCGATGATAGTGTCCCCTTCCGTCAGGACGCCGATTTCATGACCGAAAACCTCAGCGGCCTGTACATCATCGACTACTCGTTAGACGCCGGTGAAGCCGGCGGCATCAGCAAACCGCAATTCCTGCAAGAAGTCGCCGCCTTCGCCGACTGGTATCGTCAGCAGCCCGAGACCATCCACGTCAGCAGCCTCAGCGACACCATGCTGCGCCTCAACAAAAACATGCATGGCGACGACCCGGACTGGTACAAGCTGCCCGCAGAGCG
>JALTPW010001048.1 GCA_026999335.1 Chromatiales bacterium | reverse complement strand
ATATCAATCGCTCTGGAGCGGTTATGTGTGGGCACTGCCCACCATCACGGCATGGGATTAAGGCACAATCGGTAGACGGTACCCACCCTTCTCTCACCGGATTCCCCCATGAAAGCCCGCCCCCTTTGCTTGGCTCGGGTATTTAATGTGCACGGAAGCCTGGAGCGTTTGTCGACCATCATACAAAGTAATGGTATTTATGCTTGAAATAATTGAACTCAAAACCAACAGATTGAAGCTCAGGCAATGGAAAGAAAGTGATCTTCCTCCTTTTGCAGAAATGACATCTGATCCGGAAGTCATGAAGTATTTTCCGAACCCCCTGAGCAGAACCAAAAGTGATGAACTGGCTCATAAAATTCAATCGCTTATTTCAACACACGGCTGGGGCTTGTGGGCTGTAGAGGAATTGAAAAACAATAAATTTATCGGCTTTGTCGGCTTACACAAAACATTGCCCGAACTACCATTTTCCCCGAGCATTGAAATAGGCTGGCGATTATCGAGGAAATACTGGGGTAAGGGTTATGCCTCTGAGGCGGCAAAAGAGGTTCTTAAACATGCATTCGGCGTACTGGACTTGCCTGAAATATACTCATTTGCAGCGGTAAATAATAGCCGATCCATAGCATTGATGGCCCGATTAACGATGCACAATACTCGGCAAAATTTCGAACATCCAAGCGTTTCAGTTGGTAGCCCAAACAGAGAGCATGTGTTATTTAAACTAACAAAGGAACAATGGCGGAAGACTACTGTGTAATACTCAAACCAGGCGCTACTTTTTTTGCCGGTTATCGGCGGCGCATTACACATCCAGGAAAATATGTATATACCTCAACATTTTGAAGTAAATGATCGAAAAGAAATATTGGCATTTATCAAGGCCAATACTTTTGGTCAGCTAATCATGTAGGGTGGGCACGTCTTTTGTGCCCACGAGGAATTGCTCAATAACACGCGAACGATGCAGTTCGCTACCGTTCACTGGCATCCTACAGAGACGACTGAATCAGATCCCTGAGACAATCAGATCAATGGCATCAATAAATTCACATCGATAATCTGAAACATTGCTAACTTCGGCGCCCAGCGATGTCCCGTCTATCCCGGCAAGTTGTTGCGTGAGCGCCGCATACTCGACGCCATCAATTTCTACAATCGGGCAAAGTTTTGTTATAACCTGCTCTTTTACGGTGGGGTATTTTCCGAGTGGAATGACGATGGTTGTACGAAGCTGATCCAAAAAATCCGATTGAATATCGAGCAGATAGAGGGAAGGCCTTTTTCGTTCCGGGCTTTTTTGTAGACGCTAAACTGACTCATTAGCAACCTCTGATGCCATCGCCAAAAAACCCCTCCTTCTCCACGAAGTCGTTATAGGTCTGAATCGCCTTTGCGTTTTCCTGAAGCCAGCGCTCTCTATTGTCTCATCGTTATTCGTCTGGCAATCTCATCTTCAAGTATGGCAGAAAGATTGCTGTTCATGTCACGCACTCGTGCAAGTAATTTACTGTTTATTAAGGTATTTATTGGTTTTTAGGAGGATTTTCTGTTGTAGGTTTTCATCGTCGGACTTCCTGCAAGGGTACTGGCTATGCGCATACCCGCTAATGATCAATAATGGACATCCAGTAACGGACACACCTGCCGCTGAATAAAGCAGAAAATCGACCCAATTAAGAGCCTGAATCCATGACAGAAGAAAAGAACACCGCACGCATCAGCCCCTACGGGCACCTGGACATCCTCTCTCAGGCAGAGGTGAATCTGCTGGTCAAGGCCAGTGGCGCCGGTGGCTGTTACGACATTTTCCGCCGCTGTTCACTGGCGGTGCTCAATGTCGGCAGCGACCTGGATGACACCAAGGAGGTGCTGGAGAAATACCGTGACTTCGACATCCAGGTCATTTCCCGGGAACGTGGCATCAAACTGGAGGTGGAAAACGCCCCGCCCAGCGCCTTTGTCGATGGCGAGATGATTACGGGTATCCGTGAGCATCTGTTCGCGGTGTTGCGCGACATCGTCTATGCGCGCAACGAGATTGAACTCAGCGGTCGCTTCGATCTGGCGGATTCCAGCGGCATCACCAATGCCGTATTTCATATTCTGCGCAATGCCAGCATCATCGAGCCGCAGAGCGAGCCCGATCTGGTGATCTGCTGGGGCGGTCATTCCATCAGCCGCGGAGAATACGAATACACCAAGGAAGTGGGCCACGAGCTGGGTCTGCGTGGATTGAACATCGGTACCGGCTGCGGACCGGGAGCCATGAAAGGACCGATGAAGGGGGCCACCATCGGCCATTCCAAACAGCGTATCTACAATGGCCGTTACGTCGGCATCACCGAGCCAGGCATCATTGCTGCAGAATCGCCTAACCCTATCGTTAACGAGCTGGTGATCCTGCCCGACATCGAAAAACGCCTAGAGGCCTTCGTGCGCACGGGGCATGGGTTGATCGTGTTTCCCGGCGGCGCCGGCACGGCGGAAGAAATCCTCTATCTGCTGGGCATCCTGCTGCACCCGAACAACGCGGAAATCCCCTTCCCGCTGGTGTTTACCGGGCCAAAGAGCAGCGAGGACTATTTTCGCCAGATCCACCACTTCATCGGGCAGACCCTGGGCTTCGAAGCACAGCAGAAATACAAGATCATCATCGACGACCCGGCCCTGGTGGCGCGGGAGATGCTACTGGGCATGGAGGCCGTGCGGCAGTTCCGCCGCGCCAACAGCGATGCCTTTTATTACAACTGGATTCTGCACATCGACCGCGAATTTCAGGAACCCTTCGAGCCCACCCACGAAAACATGGCGCAGCTGGCGCTGCATCGCAATCAGGACAATCACCATCTGGCCGCCCATCTGCGGCGTGCCTTTTCCGGCATCGTCGCCGGCAACGTCAAGGAGGATGGCATCCGCGCCATCGAGGAACACGGACATTTCGAGATCCGTGGCGATGCAAAGATCCTGCAACCGCTGGATGAACTGCTCGAATCCTTCGTCCAGCAGCAGCGCATGAAGTTGCCGGGCAAGCAGTATGTGCCCTGTTACAAGGTGATTCGCTGAGTTGGGGGCTGTTGCCAACAAAGAGAATGGCGGCTTTCTTTTCCGTCATTCCGGCCTGCGCCGCAATGACAAGCCCGCGGAAATCAGGGACTGACCTCCGCCTTGACACGTTGCTCGTCCAGATACCAGCCGTAGGAACAGTCCAACTGGATGCGCACGCGGATAATGCCGTCGAGGCCCTCGTCGATCATGATGGCCAGCGGGGTACGGCCATTGAGGCGGTGGTTGCGGCGATGCAACCACATGACGGCGGCACGCTCGTTAAGCGGGTTGGCCAAACTCAGGGCCTGGGAGATGCCTAAAATATGCTCGACACGAATCAGCACCTCGTCGTCACCGGGCAGCGCCTTGCCGTGACAAAAACCTTGCAACGAGCACAGCTTGGTCTCGGCAGGCAGTCCCAGCAGGGTGATTTTTTCACGCTCTCCAATGCCCCAGTGGTCGAATAGGGAAATCACCATGCGGGCCTGTGCAGCCCGTTCATCCAGCGTCTCTGTCGTCATACGATGTCACCTCCGCGAGGCTTGGCGCCCCAGTCTGTGTGCATTGTCAAATCTATCACCAACGAAACAAGCCTAGCACAATATCATAGGAATTTACTAGGTTATTATCAATGGACGGCGTAGAGGCACAACGGGTTCTGGCGAATAAGATAGGCGCACAACTGCGCATAGATCTCTGCACAGTCGTGCTGAAACAGGTCAGAAAACATAAAAACACTCGCGGGTCACAGCAAAGAATTCAGCGGGATTGGTAGCCATGCGTTCGGCTGATCAAGAGTAAACGCGCAGCAGGGCAAGAGCGATTAACGCAGGGTGATCGCTTGTGTGGCTAAAAGCCAGATCAATCAGCCTGTCGACCAATTAAAACCACAGGTTAGCGCTAAGCGTAACAAAACCCAACACAAACGCGTTGGCAATGACTGATGGCCGGAGTATGGTCATGCTGACGGCGGAGGTTTTACGAAGCCCCTATCGGGGACTATAAAAAAGCCCCGGATCAGCCGACGGGTTGCGGCGATCCGAGGGCGGTTTGGTAGGTGTTATTTTACTGCCTGACGGCCAACATAATACCCAAATCTTGCCATAAGGTGGGATCGAGCGCATCTTCTCCATGCACCCGCAGCACCATCAATTTGCTATCGGCGGAGACGAAGCCCTGTATATTGACATCGTCCTCTCCATCATTCAGCGTCATGGTGATGGCACCACTGCCGGCGGTAGTGACAGCGACGAGCGAGTCGCCTCCCTCGTCGTCAACAACCGCTGCTACCTCGGCTGTATCATGGCTACGCTCAAACCCGGTATCGGTACCGGAGAAGGTGGCGCTGTCGGCGGTGCTGTTGAAGGTAAGCCGCGAACTGGCGCTGACACTGAACAGCCCGGTCACGCCGTCGTCCTGAAAACTGGCGATCAACGGAAAGAGGCGGTAGACAGCATCCGAAAGATCTGGCGTAGCAGCCTCCAGTTTCATGCCCACTATTATCTGTTGATCAACATTGACGATAGTGGCGGGAGCGCCACCGTTATCAGTTGTTGCGGCGCTAATAGTGACAAAGAACGTACCATCGTCACTGCTAACACCATCGCTAATGTTTCCGCCGCCAAAATCCAGACTCAGCGCACCTGTTGTGCTGACACTATAGCTGGCAGTGAGCGGATTGGGGTCATCAGCGTTATCTACGATGAGCACAACGCCAGAAGAGGTGCTGCGGTTGATTTCGACATAGTTAAGGGCGTTGGCCAAAGTCGATAGCCCGCCGCTACCATCGAAAGTCATAACACCTACGTCAGAGTTAAGATCAGTCGCCGCTGGCGTGGTACGCACTCCGACTTTCATGCTAACCACACCGTAATCACCACTCAGACTGGCATCGCTCATATCGCTGCCCTGTTTCAGTAGCATGTCAAGGCCGAGAGACACCTCGTCGCCGGAGCGGGCATTAGGATCAACCGCATCGTTAACGCCATCATTATCTGTATCAGTTGTCGCATAGCGGATGCCTGCTTCGCGGAACAGCAATACATTCACATTTCCGTTGCCGGTATCGGTGGTAATATGGGTGCTAGGGGGCCAGCGCCAGCCAAAGTCGGGGCCGTCGGGATCGGTAATCAGATCCACCGACTGAAGTTCTTCCTCAAATGGAAACGAGACCTGAATGTTGCCATCACTATCAATGGTTGCACCGAAGGTCTCGTCATCACCGACGCCGATATCGGTCTCGTAGTAGATAGACGTGCCGCCCGGGCCAGTGGTGAAATTGGTATAGAAATCCTCAAAAGCACCATTAGCAATGCTCAGGTCGCCGTTACCATCGTCGGTTATCATGAGGGTTCCAATGCCAGCATCCATCGCAAACGTGCCCGCCTGTATACCTGAAGTACTGGAATCAGAATCGTGCAGACCCAGTCCGAATGTGACGAGTCTCCAGGTACCGGCAACCGTTGCTCCATCGCCCGGCGTGCTGTTGATCACAGCCACCGCGTTATCCACCAGCTGTCCCACCTCGGCCTCAAGTTGAGCCAGCATGGTACTCATATCCGCCGTAGCAGTCAGATCAAACTCTTCGACCTGACCGCGAAGAGCGACCACTTCGTTGACCGCCAGCGTATCGAGAGCCGTACCGTCGTCGATAAACCGCTGTAGAATAAACTCGCTGACGGGGGTGATATCGACACTCTGCTCAACCACCATCGCGCTCATAGAGGTATTGCCGTTACCAGTGATCCGCACGATCAGGTCGCCTGCGAAACTGACGCCCGAAGGCAATGCCAAGCTATAACTCCCCGTAATCGAGGTGACGGTGGAAGCGAGTACATTGCCGACCTGGTTGCCGTTGTCATCAATACGGATAAGCTCTACCGTTGCACCGCCCACTGGCTGCAGGCCGGTGATGGCCGCTACGGCGGGAGAAAAGATAAAGTCACCCAGTCGGGCGTAGATGCTTTTGACCTCCAGCAGCGCTACCGTGCCACCCGGCGCCGTCACCGTGCCGCTGATGTTGGTGGCGCCATCGTCAGCAGCAGGGGTATCATTCGAATCGCTGCATCCCTGCAAGGCAAAAAGGGCGATCAGCCCAAGAAACAAAAACCATTTTATATCTAAAGTATAAACTCTCTTTTGCTGCACCATCATTGAGCTACTCCTGATTTTTCACAATAAAACAACGTGATAAAAAAACACTTTGTATACAGACATAAAACAACACGATATGTATCCATGAATACCGATTTATGGATCTACAAGACAATAACTTACCGAAATTAATGTTGAGCCGAGGTGGTAACGCATACCAAACTCTCTGCATGCCAGAGACACAGCTTGTTGGATGGAC
>JALTPW010001047.1 GCA_026999335.1 Chromatiales bacterium | reverse complement strand
ACCAGCAAGCGCAGCCTGCTTTATCCCGGTGTGCGCGAGGGTCTGGACTACCTCAAGGCGCAGGGTTACCGGCTGGGGTGCGTGACCAATAAGGCGGCGCAGTTCACGATTCCTCTGTTGAAGGATCTGGGTATCCACGACGACTTCGAGAGCATTGTCTGCGGCGACACCCTGGCGAAAAAAAAGCCGGATCCGCTGCCATTGCTGCACTCCGCCGAGATCTTTGGTGTGAAGCCCGAGGACTCGCTGATGCTGGGTGATTCGATGAGCGACGTGAAGGCCGCGCGCGCCGCCAGTTTTCAGATCATATGCATGAGCTACGGCTACAACCACGGCGTGGACATCCGCGAGTCCAACCCGGATATGGTGATTGATTCCATGGCCGAGCTGAAGGACTTGCTGTAAAGAGAGAATGGATCTGGCACCGGCAAAAGACGCCGAGGTTACGGAGGTGCGGAGGACGCAGAGAAAGCCTTTTCATGATATCTTCTTCTCTGCGTTTTCCACGCCTCTACGCACTCCGCGTTATATTACGAGTTGAGACAATTTCGCATGATTCACACCAGACAAAATAAACAGGGAACGGGACGATGGCGTGGGTGAGACCCAAGCCGATGAGTCCGTTTTCCTTTCGATTTTGCAGGTGATGAACATGAATGCCGAACAATTCGCCGAGCTGGCCCGGCAGGGCTACAACCGCATCCCCGTGATACGCGAGGTGCTGGCCGATCTCGATACCCCGCTGAGTACCTATCTCAAGTTGGCCGACGGGCCCTATTCCTATCTGTTTGAATCAGTACAGGGCGGCGAGAAGTGGGGGCGTTACTCCATTATCGGTCTGCCCTGCCGGCGGGTGGTGCGTGTCACTGGCCAGCGTGTGGAGTTACTCGATTGCGGCGATCCACTGGAGTCACTGGAAGTAGATGATCCTTTGCAGTGGATCGAGGACTTTCAGTCCCGTTACCGCGTGGCGGAGGTGGAGGGCATGCCGCGCTTCAACGGTGGTCTGGTGGGGTATTTCGGCTATGATACCGTGCGCTACATCGAGCCACGGCTGGCCGAGTGCCCTAATCCTGACGAACTGGGCACACCGGATATCTTGCTGATGGTGTCCGACGAGGTGGTGGTATTTGACAATCTCAGCGGCAAGCTGTACCTCATCGTTCATGCCGATCCGGCCGACGACGATGCCTTCGCCTATGCCGAACGGCGATTGGATGCCCTCAGCGAACGTTTGCGTACCGCCACACCACAACCGGAACCCGCTATTTTAAGTGAGGTGATGGAAGGGGACTTTGTCTCCGACTTCACCGAAGAGGGTTTTGAACAGGTGGTAGAGGCGGCACGCCGGTACATCGTCGACGGCGATGTGATGCAGGTGGTGTTGTCACAGCGCTTGACCATTCCCTTCGCCGCCCGCCCGCTGGATTTGTACCGTGCTCTACGCAGTCTCAATCCTTCGCCGTACATGTTCTATCTGAATCTGCATGATTTTCATATTGCCGGTTCATCACCGGAGATCCTTGCCCGACTGGAAGACGGCAAGGTCACCGTGCGCCCCATCGCCGGCACCCGCCGCCGCGGTCACACGGAAGAGGAGGATCGCGCGCTGGAGGCCGAGCTGCTGGCCGACCCTAAAGAGCTTGCCGAGCACCTGATGCTTATCGACCTGGGGCGTAACGATGCCGGTCGCGTGAGCGAGATCGGCAGTGTCGAACTGACCGAAAAAATGCTGGTGGAGCGCTATTCCCACGTTATGCATATCGTCTCCAATGTCGAAGGCCGGCTCAAGCCGGGTATGACGGCCATGGATGTACTACGCGCCACCTTTCCAGCGGGTACCGTCTCCGGTGCACCGAAGATTCGTGCCATGGAAATCATCGATGAACTGGAGCCGGTGAAGCGCGGCGTGTATGCCGGTGCCGTGGGTTATCTGGCCTGGAATGGCAACATGGATACCGCCATTGCCATTCGTACTGCGGTGATCAAGTCGGGCAGGCTTTATATTCAGGC
>JALTPW010001046.1 GCA_026999335.1 Chromatiales bacterium | reverse complement strand
TGTCGTCTTGTTTTGCCACCTGGCAGGGACAGGAAAAAACATTGCAAACCCTTGCCGGACAGTGGCAGGCGCGCGGACAGGCGCTGCGGGAAATCCTCCTCGACTCCAAGGCGCTGAGTCGCGCGGCAACGGGGCCTTACCAGCGCGAGAAACTGCATAACAGCCTGAACATCCTCGATGCCTGGTTTGCGGGTAATGAGCTGCTCGAACCGCCGGAGGCGTTCAGCATACTCTCCGCACGGCTGTTGCACGATAAATCCACCCCCAAAAAACGCGGCACCGACCCGTCTCTCGACGATCCTTTTTTTGTCGCCTGCCAGCAACTGCTCGATACACGTCAAAAGATCTGCGAACAGCTGCGCGCCACCGCCCTTGGCGAAGCCACAGCCTTCGCCCGCAAACAGGTACAGCAGGCCAAACGCCAGACCCAGGCTATCGCCTTTCACGACCTGCTCAGCCTGCTGCACGAGGCCCTGCACGGCGAGCAGGGCGATGTACTGGCGCACCACCTTCGCCAGCGCTTTCCCTTTGCCATGATCGATGAATTCCAGGATACGGATACCCTGCAATACGGCATCTTCCGCCGCCTCTACGTCGACCAGGCGCAATGCGGACTCACCATGATTGGCGATCCCAAGCAGGCCATCTACAGTTTTCGCGGTGGTGATATTTTTACCTACATGCGCGCCAAGACCGATGCCGGTGATAAGCAGTACAGCCTCGATACCAACTGGCGTTCGGTGCCGGATCTGGTCGATGCGGTGAATAGCATTTTCACTCTCCGCACCGACGCTTTCATCTATAGCGAGGCCATCGACTACCCGCCGGTACAGGCCGCCACGGCGGAGGAAAGAGGCGCGCCGCATCGACGGCTGATGGCGGCGGGCGAGGCCGTCACGCCGCTGACCCTGTGGCGCATTGCGCTGAATGAAAAAGGCAAACCAGACAGCAAGACGCAGGTGCAGACCACCTTGGTGGAAAGTACGGCAGCGGAGATCGCGCGGCTGCTGGCCAGTGCCCAGCGGGGCGAGATGCATATCGGTGATACAGCCCTGAAGGCAGGTGACATTGCCGTGCTGGTGCGTACCGGTTTCGAAGGCGAAGCGGTGCGCAGGGCATTACAGCGGCATGGCATCGCCGCCGTCAGCGTAGGCCGCGAACGGGTCTTTCAAAGCGCCGAGGCGGCAGCCCTGACACTGCTGCTGCAAGCCGTGATTCAGTGCAATGATCGCAGCCACGCACGCGCGGCACTGGGCAGCGCGCTGTTGGGTCTGGACTACACGGAAATGGCGGCCAGGATCTTTGACGAAGACCGCTGGCTGGCCTGGGTGGATAGCCTACGTGAGTTGAACCGCCTCTGGCGGCAGCGGGGTTTCATGGCCATGTTCCAGGCCATGTTGCAGAATCTCGACATCGGCGTCGGCCTCGCCGCGCAGGAGCGGGCCGAGCGCCGCCTCACCAATCTGCTGCATCTGGGCGAGCTGTTGCAGCAGGCCGCCAAGATCCATCCGGGCATGGACGCACTGCTGAGCTGGCATCGCCGGCAAATACAAGAAAACACCGACGAAGCCGCCGAGCTGCGTCTGGAAAGTGATGAAGCGCTGGTGAAGATTGTCACCATTCACAAGAGCAAGGGACTGGAATATCCCCTGGTGTTTCTGCCCTTCCTGTGGACCTGCCGCGAAACGCCGCTCAAGGATCAACTGGTGCGTTTTCACGATAAAGACAAACGGGCCTTTCTGCATGCCGCCGTGCACGCGGATTCTCCAGCGCTGATGCTGGCGGAAAAAGAGCGCCTTGCCGAAGACATCCGTCTGGCCTATGTAGCATTGACGCGTGCCCAGGCCAAGGTCTACCTGGCCTGGGGGCATGTAACCGCAAGAGGTACTCGGGGTTCCGGGGCAACGGCGCTGGCCTATCTGCTGCACGCCACGCAGACGCCGGCCGACCTGACGCAGGCATTACCCGATGCCTTTTCCGCCGGGGCGGATTTGCCGGCCGATCTCGCCCGGCTG
>JALTPW010001045.1 GCA_026999335.1 Chromatiales bacterium | reverse complement strand
GCTTGGGCTTGTGCGCTGGCTGCCCCTGGGTGAAGTCAGCCTGCCTGCGCTGGGGTTGGTCATCCAGGTCATGGGCGTGGCTGCCATGTTCTATGCCATTGTGGCAGGGGCAAAACGGGTGCAGCCAGCAATGTTACCCGCCTGTGCCGCCATCTTTGCCTCAGGATTGTTCATCATCCTCCTGGGGGTGGGGTTGGGTGATCCTGTGACATGGAAGCGGCACGGGGATGTGGCCTATTTTCTCATCGTTTTTTTGGGGGCTGGGGTGGCGGTACTGGTCATTATCACTGGCTGGCGACAGGCGAGGGGGCATTATCCCGCTATGTCCGGGGAGTTGGTGGGTGATTCGCCGCTGTGGTTCGAGCGTTGGGCTGGCGCGCTTACACGTTGGGCGGCGCAGGTGGGGGGCCTGTCCCGGTTATGTGCCGCAGGGCGGGACAAAGTGAGCGGTCTCCGGCAGATTCGTACATGGCAAAGAGTGTTGCACGGCAGCGAGCGTTTTCTGCAGCGCTGGGCCTATGCCATCACCCTGTTTCTGTTACTGGGGATAGTCGTGGTGTTTGCCGGCGCGTCATCCTGGATTTGATGGGTGCTTTCGCGCTCCGGCCTGTTTTGTGACCGGTGCCAGGGTGGCCGCTGTCGGTTTTTCAACACTTCCTGCGTTACATACGCTGGATACGTTCCAGTTGGGATCGCAGGTTTTCCAGCGCAGTCCGCATTTCTTTGATTCTGCTCCGTTCCTTTTCCACCACGGCCGCCGGCGCGCGCTCGACGAACTGGGGGTTGGCCAGCTTGGTGTCGCCGCGTTCGACGTCCTTTTCCTTTTTGTCGATTTCCTTCGACAGGCGGGCGATCTCGGCCGCCTTGTCGATTAGCCCGGCCATGGGTACCAGCACCTTCATTTCACCCACCAGGGCGGTGGCGGATTCGGGGGCATCGTCCGCGTTGGTCAGCACGTCGATGCGCTCGGTGCGGGCGAGGAATTCGAGGTAGTGGTGGTTGTCGGCCAGCTTTTGTTGGTCGTCCCCGCTGGCATTGGCCAGCAGGATGGGCAGTGGTTTGCCGGGGGCGATGTCCATGCCGGAACGGATCTGGCGCACGCCACTGATGAAGTCCATCACCCAGCGCATTTCGTCCACGGATTGTGGGTGAACCAGGCCTTCATCGTACTCGGGGTAGGGTTGGCGCATGATGCTGTCGCCGGCGACACCGGCCAGCGGCGCCACGCGCTGCCAGATTTCTTCGCTGATGTAGGGCATGACCGGGTGGGTCAGGCGCAGAACGGCCTCGAGTACCTGCACCAGAGTGTGGCGGGTGCCACGGCGTTGGGCCTCGGTCGCTTCCGGCGTCCTCGGCTCTGGCTTCCTGCTTCGCCCTACCTCCTGCATCCTTGCAGTCGTGCCTCCCGCGACATTAGCACGTCCCTGTGCGTCACTACTCGTCTCGCTGTTCAGTACCGGCTTGCACAGCTCCAGATACCAGTCGCAGTACTCGTTCCAGGTGAATTCATAAATGGCCTGCGCGGCGTGGTCGAAGCGATAGCCGTCGAGGGCCTCGCGCACCGTACGCGTGGTCTGTTGCAGGCGGGTGAGAATCCAGCGATCGGCGGCGGACAGATCCAGTGCGCCGCCGCTTTCGCCGCAATCCTGTTCTTCCGTGTTCATCAGCACGTAGCGACTGGCATTCCACAGTTTGTTGCAGAAGTTGCGTGAACTCTCGATGCGTCCCGGCGCCAGCACGATATCACGGCCGGTGGTGGCCAGGGAGGCGAAGGTGAAGCGCAGGGCATCGGTGCCGTAAGCCGGGATGCCGTTCGGAAATTCCTTGCGGGTCTGCTTTTCGATCTTTTTCGCCATTTTCGGCTGCATCAGCCCGGCGGTGCGTTTTTTCACCAGGGATTCGAGATCGATGCCGTCGATGAGATCGATGGGGTCGAGTACGTTGCCCTTGGATTTGGACATCTTCTGCCCGTGCGAGTCGCGTACCAAGCCGTGGATATAGATGTCGTGGAAGGGC
>JALTPW010001044.1 GCA_026999335.1 Chromatiales bacterium | reverse complement strand
CCATGTGGGTTCCTTCCTGCACCTGTTGCTGGAGCGGCTGGATTTTCAGGCCGATGTGGCGATGCAGGTGGCGGCGCTGGCGCCACAGCTCGCGCCGCGTTTCGGTCTCGATGCCGAGCGCCATCACGATACCCTGCAACACTGGCTGCGCGACGTCGTCGATACGCCGCTGAATAACCAGGGCCTGTGCCTGCGGCAACTCGCCAACGGCCAGCGGCTCAACGAAATGGCCTTCGATTTCTCCATCGGCGGAGTCGACGTCAGCGCCCTCGACAACCGACTGCAACAGGCCGCCGGAGTGCCATTGTTACCCATCGGGATCGATGATTTTCGCGGCATGATCACCGGCATCATCGACCTTGTCTTCGAGCACGACGGCCGTTTTTATATCGCCGACTATAAAAGCAATTTCCTCGGCGGCGCGCTGGGCGACTATGCGCCGGATAATCTACGTCAGGCGGTGCTGGATCGCCGCTACGATCTGCAATATTTATTCTATGTGACGGCCCTGCATCGCTACCTGCGCCAGCGTCTCGCCGACTACGATTACGGCACACACTTCGGCGGCGTCTATTACCTGTTTTTGCGCGGCATGCGGCCCGCCAGCGGGCCGCGTTTCGGCATCCATTTCGATCTGCCGGAACGGGCCTTGATCAACTGGCTGGATCGGCAGCTGTTCGCGCCGGAGAGCACGCATGACTAGCCGCCTTTACAGCGCCATGCAGGCCGACGACCTGAGCCCGCTTGCCTATTTCTTCGCCCGATTTCTGGCCGACAAATACCAGCGCGACGAGGACGGCACGCTGGCGCTGAGCGCCGCCCTGGTGAGCGAACGCAACCAGCAGGGCGACGTGTGCGTGGATCTGCGCCGCCATGCCGGTACAGCATTGTTCAATAGTGATACGGGCCAGTCCCGGGAAGTGCCACGGGCACCTGAGCTAACGCAGTGGCTGCACGAACTGGCGACCGATGCAGCAGTGGGCCGGCCCGGTGAGTTTGCGCCGCTGATCCTCGACGATGAGCGGCTCTACCTGCATCGCCTGTGGCAGTTCGAGCAGCAGGTGCTGACATCTGTCCAGGCCCGTCTCGAATCGCCGCCAGTGTTGGACGAGACACGGCTAGCCAGCGGACTGACACGCCTGTTTCCAGCCAGCGGCAATGACCTGGATTGGCAGAAACTCGCCTCGGCATTGGCCGTGTCGCAGCGTTTCGCAGTGATTTCCGGTGGCCCCGGCACCGGCAAGACCACCACCGTGGCCAAGGTGCTGGCATTGCTGCTGGAGCAATGCCCGGACATGCATATCCGCCTCGCCGCGCCCACCGGCAAGGCCGCCGCACGCATGGTGGACGCCATTCGCCAGCGCAAGGCCGGTATCGATGTTGCCGATGAACTGCGAGCGCGTATCCCCGATCAAGCCACCACCCTGCATCGCCTGCTCGGTTTCAACGGCCGTCATTTCAGCCACCATCGCCGCAACCCACTGGTGCTGGACTGCCTGGTGGTGGACGAGGCATCGATGATCGACCTGCCGATGATGGCGCGGCTGCTGACGGCGCTGCCGGACAATGCACGCATCATCCTGCTCGGCGACCGCGACCAGCTAGCCTCGGTGGAGGCGGGCAACGTACTGGGTGACATCACCGGCCACGGCCAGCCCATCTATTATTCCACTGCCCAGGGACAATTCCTTGCCACACTCACGGGCACGCCCATGGCGGCACTGCCCGTGAGTGATACGACACCAGCTATCACCGATGCCATCGGCCTGCTGCGTACCAGTTACCGCTTTGACGCCGGTAGTGGCATCGGTCAACTGGCGCGCCGAGTCAACGAAGGCGAAGGCGAGGCCGCGCAGGCCCTGTTGCGCGATGATCCATCGGCGCAGTTGATCTGGCATGAAAACAATGAGAAGACTATTTCCGGTGATGCCCTGGCATGGGCGGTGACGCAATATGTCACCTACCTACACTGTGATGAAATCGGCGCGGCACTGGACGCCTTCGAACAGATCCGCGTGC
>JALTPW010001043.1 GCA_026999335.1 Chromatiales bacterium | reverse complement strand
TTGGGGAAGTGCATGGCCTTTTTCAGCAGTGTCTCCAGTTCCTTGATGATCAGTTCGCCGCGACGGGTCACCACCACACCCTCGCGCTGCCAGTGTTGCAGCTGACGATTGACCACTACCCGCACACTGCCGATCATCTCGGCCAGGGATTCATGGGAGAGGTTGTGAATCAGGCGCAGGGGCTGGTCCGACTGTTCGTGGTGGACATGATGCAGAATCAGCCGCGCCAGACGCGTTTCCGTATCGTGCAGGGCCAGATCACCGGCAAGATTGGCCAGGGTGCGCATCTGCTGCCCCAGATAGGGTAGAAAGCTGCGATTGAAGGCCGGGTGTTGTTCGATCCAGCTGCGTGCCTCCCGCATCGGCGTGGAGAGCATCAACAGGTCATCCCGTGCCTCGAAGATGAGCGGATCCGGCTGTCCATCCAGTAGGCTGATGACATCGAAGCCATCGCCCGGTTGAAGCAGAAACAGGGTCACCATCCTGCCGGTACCGGGGTTGATCTGCGCCATTTTCAGCCGCCCGGAAAGAATGATATGAAAGCGCTGACCGCTCTCCAGGCCGGTGACCTGTCGGCCCTGCTTCCAGGTCTCGCGGCGGAAATGGCTGAGCATTTCGTCGAGCACCGCCTCGTCCAGCCCGGCAAACAGCGGCGACTGATGCAGCAAGGCTTTGACATCGACGACATCTCGGGAATGTGGACAGGCCAACGTCATGCCGATACCTTATGGGGGTGTTCTTCGGCCCGCCTCGCCAGTTCCTGCAAGGCCTCGACCTCCAGGTGGCCACGGTGGGCATCGACGATGCCCTCCTGTTTCCAGTGCTGCAGTTGGCGGTTGACCACCACCCGCACGCTACCGATCATCTCGGCAAGAAATTCATGTGATAGGTCGTTGATCAAGCGCGGCGTGGCGTGCTGGTCTTTCGTGTCCGCATCCACGTGACGCAGGATCAGCCGCGCCAGGCGTGTTTCCGTATCGTGCAACGCCAGGTCCGAGGCCAGCCCGGCCAGGTTGCACATCTGCTCCCCCAGATAAGGCAGCAGTTTGCGATTGAATTCCGGGTGTTCATTGACCCAGTGGCGGGCTTCACTCATGGGCAGGCTCAGCAGGGTGACGTCATCCAGGGTTTCCAGCATCACGTCGTGCGCTTTGCCATCCAGCAGACTGAAAATGCAAAACGGCTCGCCGGGGCCGAGCAGGAACAGGGTGATCATGCGGCCGCTTTCGGGATTACTGCGGCTGAGACGCACCCGCCCGGAGAGCAGAATATGAAAGCGCTGCCAGGTTTCTTCCATCGGTAGCTGGCGGCGGCGTTTCCAGGTTTCCCGCCGACAGCGGGTAACGATATCCTCGATGGCGCTCGGCGCCAGTCCGGAGAAAAGCGGTGATTGTTTCAGGCAGCGGGCACTCTCTTCGAAAAACGCCGACTTGGGATTCATCCTTTAGTTCTCCTGCCGTTGATGTGCTGTTTCTTTTCTGCGGCGGATAATTGCTTCCACTTCCTCACCATCAAGCACTTCTTTCTCCTCCAATGCACGAGCCAGGTCGTCCAAAACGGCGCGCTGGCCGGTGATGATCTCCATCGCCCGCTGGCGCCCCTCCTCGACTAGCCTTCTGACCTCGGCATCGATCAGTCGTGCGGTCTCCTCGCTGTAGTTTCGCTCTTCCGTGCTCTGGCCCAGAAACTGCAACTCCCGGTGCAGCCCCCAGGTCAGCGGCCCCAGCTTCTCACTCATTCCCAGTCGGGTCACCATGTTGCGGGCGATCTCCGAGGCTCGCTCCAGATCATTTGAGGCGCCACTGGATATATCACCAAAAATAATTTCCTCGGCGACCCGGCCACCCAGCAAGATGGCGATCTGGTCTCTCAGTTCGCTCTCCGTGGAGAGGAACTTTTCCTCCACCGGCAATTGCAAAGTGTAGCCCAGCGCTGCCACGCCACGGGGGATAATGGAAACCTTGTGTACCGGCTCACCGGTTGGCACGGTTTCCGCCACCAGGGTGTGGCCCGATTCATGGA
>JALTPW010001042.1 GCA_026999335.1 Chromatiales bacterium | reverse complement strand
ACACGCCTGCGCCAGTTGTTCGAGGCCTTCAACGAGAAGCGCGCGATGCTGGATCTGTTCGATAAATCCCTGCAGGCGCAGGGGGTACAGATCTTCATCGGCCAGGAATCCGGCTACGAGGTGTTCGACAATTGCAGCGTTGTTACCGCCACCTATTCTTCCGCCGATGACGAGGTACTGGGCGTGTTGGGGGTGATCGGCCCCACGCGTATGGCGTATGACCGTATCATTCCGGTGGTGGATGTTACGGCAAAATTACTCGGCCACGTCTTGAATCCGCGGAATTAGCCCATATTTTCCCCACAGGCCACAGTGAACCGGCCTGTTGAATTTCAGAATCAGAAACGGGTTGTGGAGACCAATAATGACGAACAACGAACAATCGACACCAGAAGCCCCGGAAAACGAGGGCGCCGTGGAGGGTGTGGTTGAAACCGCTACGAACAACGACGCTGCGTCAGCGGATGTGCCCAGCCATGGAGAGTTGATCCTGCTGCTGGAAGATGCCCGCAGCAAGGCGGATGAGCACTGGGATCAGGTGTTGCGCAGCAATGCTGAACTGGAAAATCTGCGCCGGCGCGCCAAGCAGGATGTGGAAAACGCGCACCGGTACGCACTGGAGAAATTCACCCAGGAATTGTTGCCGGTGAAGGACAGCCTGGAAATGGGGCTGGCCGCGGCCAGCGGCGAGACGGATGCCGCCGAGGCGATCAAGCAGTTGCGCGAAGGCACCGAGCTGACCCTGAAGATGCTCAGCGCGGCGATGGAAAAGTCGGGTATCAAGGAAATCGATCCCGCCGGTGATACCTTTAATCCCGAGCAACATCAAGCCATGTCCATGCAAGAAAGCGAAGAGTATGCGCCCAATACGGTGATGGCGGTGATGCAGAAGGGCTATCAGCTCAACGAGCGCCTGATTCGTCCGGCGATGGTGGTGGTGTCGAAAGCCAAGGCTTGAGGACCGGGGTTTGAAAAACCGGGCTTGAAAAAAGCGCAATCACCCATATTTAGTAACACAAAGCGCAACAGTCAGAATTTAAAGCAGATAATTAGAAATAGATCGGAGAACGAACCATGGGAAAGATTATTGGTATAGATCTGGGCACCACCAACTCCTGCGTGGCCGTGATGGAAGGCGGCGAGCCCAGGGTTATTGAAAATGCCGAGGGTGATCGCACCACGCCATCAGTGGTGGCTTTTACCGATGACGATGAAGTCATCGTCGGTGCACCGGCCAAACGTCAGGCCGTCACCAATCCGGCCAATACCCTGTATGCCATCAAACGCCTTATCGGCCGTAAATTTACCGATGAAGAGGTGCAGAAGGACATCAAATTGGTGCCTTACAAGATCAGTGCCGCCGACAATGGCGACGCCTGGGTCGAGGTCAATGGCAAGAAAATGGCGCCGCAGGAAGTCGCTGCGCGCGTGTTGCAGAAGATGAAAAAGACCGCCGAGGATTATCTCGGTGAGACAGTGACCGAGGCGGTTATTACCGTACCGGCCTATTTCAATGATTCGCAGCGTCAGGCCACCAAGGATGCGGGCAGGATCGCCGGTCTGGAAGTAAAACGCATCATCAACGAACCCACCGCTGCGGCCCTGGCCTTCGGTATGGACAAGAAAGAGGGAGATCGCAAGATCGCCGTCTATGACCTGGGTGGTGGTACCTTCGATATTTCCATCATCGAACTGGCCGATATCGACGGCGAGCATCAGGTGGAAGTGCTGTCCACCAACGGTGACACCTTCCTCGGTGGTGAAGATTTCGACCAGCGTCTGATCGACTACCTGGTCGATGAGTTCAAAAAGGATCAGGGCATCGACCTGCGCAACGATCCGCTGGCCCTGCAACGCCTGAAGGAAGGTGCCGAAAAGGCCAAGATCGAGCTGTCTTCAACCCAACAGACCGACATCAATCTGCCGTATATCACGGCCGATGCCAGTGGCCCGAAACATCTCAACATCAAGATGACCCGCGCCAAGCTGGAGTCTTTGGTGGAGGATCTCATCGAGCGTTCCAT
>JALTPW010001041.1 GCA_026999335.1 Chromatiales bacterium | reverse complement strand
TGTTGTCGCGGTGCCAACCAAAGTGATCACGCTGACTACGATGCATCTGTGCCAGCTCCCGCCCCAGTTGCCTGCCATTGCAGCGACCGCCCAGTGGCAGATATTCAAGCACCAGGTAGGCCTCATCGGCCGCAATACCCTGACACAGTGGTGCCGGGACGTGAATACTGTGGCTGCGCAGAATATTGTTCAGTCCTGCGGCCTCAGCCTCGAACATGTCGAGCCGGGAGGCGTGATTGAGTTTGACGAAAAATGTGCGGCTTGTGTCACTTAACGTGTAGGCCGAGTTGATACAGCCGCCGCCCACGGTTTGTACATCGTGGGCGGCGAAGGCCTGACCCGTGACCTTGCCGATATGTCGATTAATGGTCGCCCAGTCAGACATGTCAGTTCCTCTGATTCCGGTTTTGATGGCGAGCCAGTTAGGCGCCAAACTTAATATTGATTCTAGCATCTGGCCACTAACTGCTTGGGCGATATGACAGATGTGTATTTATCCACAAAAGCTGTGGATAACTTTGTGCATAAAATGGGAAGAGGGGATTACAGGGCCGGTGAGTGCTGGCATGGCGTTGGATTGGTCAAAATTTAAACGCTAGAATAAGTTCATTGTTTACAGTGGGTTAGTATTGTCAATAGGTGTTTGGGGATATTTTTTCGGCAGATGTATTAGAGTTTGTGGGGGATTTCTTTGGATTGTGTATAAACCGGCCCCTGAGGGCGGTGACGACAAGGCTCTGCGGGCTGTTGTCAAGGGCTTGCTGCGTCTGTATGTGGGTGGAATCCAGGAGGGGGGTAATAAAAAAAGCCGGCACGATGTGCCGGTTTTTTTATTGCTGTCAGGCAGTCTCGGGTTTTATTAGAGGCCGAGAATAAAATCTACCAATTTTTCGATATTGGCATCGGAAACGCGCGGTGAGGAAGGAGGCATTGGTGACGAGCCCCAGGTGCCCTTGCCGCCTTTTTTGACCTTGTCGATCAGCAGGTCACGGGCACCAGTGTCGTCTTTGTACCTGGCGGCGATGTCCTTCCAGGCTGGCCCGATGATCTTTTTGTCAATGCCGTGGCAAGCCAGGCAGCCACTCTTTTTAGCCAGATCCAGGTCGGCGGAGGCCTGACCGGAAACGAACAGCGCAGCAGCAGCGACAGGCGCAATCAACCATTTTGCATTCATTGGTATTCCCCTTGATATTGATGTAGGCAGGAATGGAACCGCGAGCAAGACATTGTCTTACTTTTCCCCCCTCGGTTTTATGTTTTGGAGTAGCGCATGATGTGCAGCCTTCGTCGTGCCGGTTATCTCTCCTGATTTTGGGATTCCTGAGTGCGGAAGCCGCGTACAGCAAAACCCAAGGCGGCTTTATGCCATCGGGAAAAGATGTTGTCAAGTTCAGCGTGCGTTCAGTTTTGTTGTGGTTGTCGGGCTTACCAGCTAAAAATAACCCAGGAAGGAATCAGAAAGTCAGGGGCCAGCTCATTGGTGCGGGTCTCCAGGTCACCATCGCCATCGGCATCGACCAGGTAGTAGGGAGCACCTTTTTCCGGGGTGATGCGGATCATGTACAGCTTGCCGTTGATACGGTATTCGCTGATGGTTTTTTGCTCAGGGGACTGAATGATAACGCCATTTTCCGTTTCAGCGCTGTCCTCCTCTCCTGCCTCGGTCTGCTCCGGATCGGCGGCAAAAGCAGGGAGCAGCCATGCGCTGGCGCAATAAAACAGGCCGGCAGTGAGTAATGTGCGGCAAGGGATACGTGTTCCAGGTTTAAACATGGGATAATCGTTCTGTATAGATTCGGGGCACCTCTAGGTCATTATCAGGCAGCGCCTTAAGAGGTGCCTTCAAGTCTAACCCATTCGATTCCAACTCGTCCAAGCTGACACATACCATGACCAAAAGACCCCACCTGATCCTCGTCGATGGCTCGTCCTATCTGTACCGCGCCTTTCATGCCCTGCCGTCGCTGAGCACGTCCAGTGGCCAGCACACAGGCGCCATCTACGGCGTTGCCAACATGCTGCGGCGGCTGCT
>JALTPW010001040.1 GCA_026999335.1 Chromatiales bacterium | reverse complement strand
CTGATATACAGCCAGATCAGAAACAGGATGACGATGGCGAAGCTGGAATAGATAGCCGTGTATTGGGTGGAACTGATGACAAAAGCGGTAAAACCCCAACTGGCGACCTGCCACAGCAGACCCGCCACCGCACCACCCACCAGCGCACTGGGCACCCGCACGCGGGTATTGGGAATGATCAGATAGGTCACGGTGAAGGCGCCACTCACCAACAGCCAGGGCAGCAGCTTGCTGAAGACGACATACAGGCCACCCAGTGGCGCCACCGTCAGCAGCTCCTTGACCAGTGAATGACTCATCACTGTCGCCATCACACTCATAGCGACAAACACCAGCAACGGCCCCAGCAACACCACACTGAGATAGCCGCTGACACGTTGCAGCAGCGGACGCAAGGTCGACACCCGCCAGATAAAATTGAATGCCCCTTCAATCTTTTGAATGGTCGATACCACGGTATAGATCAGCACCGCCAAACCCACCGCACCCAGCACCCCGACGCCAATATTTTCCACGAACTGCACCAGTTGCCGAGCCACCTCCACGCCCTTCTCGCCCAGCGGCTCCAGCAGCGAGATCAACGCCGGCTCCAGCTGATTGTGCACGCCAAAGGCCTTGAACATGGAAAAGGCCAGCGCCAGCAAGGGCACCAGTGACAGCAGCGTGGTGTAGACCAGGCTGGTGGCGCGCAGGCTTAGTTGCCCGGCGGCAAAATCCCGCCCCACTGCCACGGCAATGCGCGCCGCCCTCAGCAGGGCCGCCTTGCCCTTCGACAAAGCCTGGATATCCGTATCCCACAACAAGCCCAGCAGGCGTTGTTTCAATGCAGAAAAATTACCTCGATTCATCGCTCGGCCGGCCTTCGATTCATGCGTAAAATCGCCACCGGTCACACCTCCAGCTGTAAAGTTTCGTGATCCTGCAAGGCCTCCAGCAACGCCACCGCCTGCTGCCAGTCCGTGCTGGCCTGCAATGCTTCACGGCTGACAGCGTGGCGCTCGTGCAGACGCGCCAGACGCAAATGCGACACGGGATTGTCATGTACGCCAAGGCCATCCAGCAGGCGCACCGCATCCTGTGGATGGTTGCACACCAGCACCATGTCACAGCCCGCCGCCAGCGCCGCCTCGCCGCGCGCCACGATATCCCCCATAACCTGTGCACCCTTCATACTCAGGTCGTCACTAAAAATCACCCCCTGAAAGCCCAGCTGGCCGCGCAACACATCCTTCAGCCAGCGCGCGGAAAAACAGGCCGGCCGTTCATCCACCGCCGCATACACCACATGCGCCGGCATCACCGCCGCCATGCCGGCACGGATCAGACGCCCGAAGGGATACAGATCCTCGGCCTCGATATCGGCGAAACAGCGTTCATCCACCGGCAGATCCACATGAGAGTCCGGCGCCACCGCGCCGTGGCCGGGAAAGTGCTTACCCGTGGCCGGCATCCCCGCACGGCGCATGCCGGCGACATAGGCCTGGGCCAAATCACCGACCTTCTCCGGGTGCGAATGAAAGGCGCGGTCACCGATCACCTCGCTGACCCCACGGTCGAGATCCAGCACTGGCGCATAACTGAAATCGATGCCCACCGCGCGCAACTCACTGGCCATCAACCAGCCACCCAACTCCGCCAGATGCTTGCCGCGCTTACGATCCTGCTCGTAGATCCGTCCGTAGATCCGCGCCGGTGGCAACGCCGTAAAACCGTGGCGAAAGCGCTGCACCCGCCCGCCCTCGTGATCCACCGATACCAGCAGATGCGGGCTCCGCAGAGCGTGAATCTCCGCCACCAGCCGTTGCAACTGATCGGGTGATGCGTAATTGCGGCTGAACAGGATCACCCCGCCCACCAGCGGGTGCGCAAGCACCTCGCGTTCCTCCGGGCTGATCTCCAGCCCGGTCAGATCCAGCATTACGGGACCGAGTGACATAGGTTCATTCCTGTAGGGTTTAGGCTATATTCTCAGAATCGAAGCGGGCCGTCACCGGCCGCGACCCATCAGCCACCAAGGATCATGCCATGCCCAG
>JALTPW010001039.1 GCA_026999335.1 Chromatiales bacterium | reverse complement strand
GTAGTGCTGGTGACCTCCGGTCCCGGCGCCACCAATGCCGTCACCGGCATTGCCACGGCCTATATGGATTCCATTCCGATGGTGGTGATCACCGGTCAGGTGCCCACCAGCCTGATCGGCAATGATGCCTTTCAGGAAGTCGACTCCGTGGGCATTACGCGTCCCTGTGTGAAGCACAATTTTCTTGTCAAGGATGTAAACGATCTTGCCACGGTGCTGAAGAAGGCCTTTTATATCGCTACCACCGGCCGACCCGGCCCGGTGGTGGTGGATATTCCCAAGGATATCACCGCCGAAGTGGCTGAATACCAGTATCCCAAGCAGATCGAGATGCGCTCTTATAATCCGGTGGTGAAGGGGCATTCCGGGCAGATCAAGCGTGCCGTGAAGATGATGGCCAGCGCCAAGCGGCCAATGATCTATAGCGGTGGCGGCGTGATCCTCGACGACGCCAGCAAGGTGCTGACGGAGCTGGGGCATGTGCTGAATTGTCCGGTGACCAACACCACCATGGGCCTGGGTGGCTTTCCTGCCAGTGATCGCCAGTTCCTTGGTCTGCTGGGCATGCACGGTACTTATGAGGCCAACATGGCCATCTCCAATTGCGATGTGATGATCGCCATTGGCGCGCGCTTCGATGACCGCGTGACGGGCAATATCGAAAAGTTTGCGCCCAAGGCGAAAATTATCCATGTCGACATAGACCCGGCCTCTATTTCCAAGAACGTGAAAGTGCACGTGCCCATCGTTGGCGGCGTCAACAACGTGGTTAAGGCCATGCTCAAGCAGCTCAAGGCCGAAGGCTTCAAGCCGAACGAAGAGACGCTGGGCAAGTGGTGGGAGCAAATTGAAAAGTGGCGTGCCAAGGATTGCCTCAAATACAACACCGAGGGTGATCGTATAAAGCCACAGCATGCCGTGGATTTAGTGCACCAGATCACCAAGGGCGATGCCTTTGTGACCTCGGACGTGGGTCAGCATCAGATGTGGGCGGCGCAGTATTATGGCTTCGATAAGCCGCGTCGCTGGATCAATTCCGGCGGTCTCGGCACCATGGGTTTCGGTCTGCCGGCGGCGATGGGTGTGCAGCTGGCACACCCCAAGGCGCAGGTGGCCTGCATCACTGGTGAAGGCAGTATCCAGATGAATATCCAGGAGCTGTCCACCTGCATGCAGCATTGCCTGCCGATCAAGATCGTGTGCCTGAATAACGGCTACCTGGGTATGGTGCGGCAGTGGCAGGAGTTCTTCTACGACAACCGCTATTCACATTCCTACATGGATTCGCTGCCGGACTTCGTCAAACTGGCGGAGGCTTACGGGCACGTGGGTATTCAGGTCGACAAGCCGGCAGACGTGGAGGGCGCCATCAAGGAGACCTTCAAGCTGAAAGATCGCCTGGTGTTCCTCAACATCCTCACGGATCCGGAGGAAAATGTTTATCCCATGGTGCCTGCCGGTGCCGGGCTGGATGAGATGATTTTGATATGAGACACATCATTTCGATACTGATGGAAAACGAGGCGGGCGCGCTGTCCCGCGTGGCGGCGCTGTTTTCGGCGCGTGGTTACAATATTGAATCGCTCACCGTGGCGCCCACCGAAGATATCACGCTCTCGCGCATGACGTTGGTGACGCGTGGTTCCGACGAGATCATCGAGCAGATCACCAAGCAGCTGAACAAGCTCATCGATGTGGTCAAACTGGTCGATCTGGCCGAAGGCCCGCACATCGAGCGTGAAATGATGCTGATCAAGGTCAAGACCTCGGGTGTGGGGGCGCGCGAAGAAGTTATGCGTCTGGTGGAAATCTTCCGTGGCAATATCATCGACGTCACCCCCACTACTTACACCATCGAACTGACCGGCCACGCCGACAAACTCGATGCCTTCATCGTCGCCTTGAACAAGGCGCCGATTCTGGAGACAGTGCGTTCCGGCGTGTCGGCCATATCCCGCGGGACGAAAAGTTTACACATTTGAGCGTTCGTCTCGGACTGAATGAATTTAAAGAAAGAAACAGGAGCAATACCATGAGCTTGAATATTTATTACGACAAAGACTGTGATCTTTCCATCATCAAGGGCAAGAACGTGGCCATCATTGGTTATGGCTCTCAGGGCCACGCCCATGCCAACAATCTGAAAGATTCCGGTGTCAAGGTGGTGGTGGGTCTGCGTGCCGGTTCCACCTCCGTGGCCAAGGCCGAGACCGCCGGCCTGACCGTGAAGAACGTGCCCGATGCGGTGGCTGGCGCCGACGTGGTGATGATGCTGACCCCGGACGAGTTTCAGTCCAGCCTATATAAGGAAGAGATCGAACCTAACCTGAAGCAGGGCGGCACCCTGGCTTTTGCCCACGGCTTTGCCATTCATTACAACCAGATCGTGCCGCGCGCCGACCTCGACGTAATCATGATCGCTCCCAAGGCCCCGGGCCACACGGTGCGTAGCGAGTTCGTCAAGGGTGGTGGCATTCCCGATCTGATCGCCATCTTCCAGGATGCCTCCGGCAAGGCCAAGGACGTGGCGCTGTCCTATGCCTCTGGCGTGGGCGGCGGCCGTACCGGCATCATCGAGACCACTTTCAAGGACGAGACCGAGACCGACCTGTTCGGTGAGCAGGCCGTGCTGTGCGGCGGCGCCGTGGAGTTGGTGAAGGCCGGTTTCGAGACTCTGGTGGACGCTGGTTATGCCCCGGAGATGGCCTACTTCGAATGTCTGCATGAACTTAAGCTGATCGTCGATCTGATGTATGAAGGCGGCATTGCCAACATGAACTACTCCATTTCCAACAATGCGGAGTACGGTGAGTACGTCACCGGCGAGAAAATCATCAACGAAGAGAGCCGTGCTGCTATGCGCGAGTGCCTGCGCAATATCCAGACCGGTGAATACGCTAAGCGCTTCATCCTCGAAGGCCAGAGCAATTATCCGGAAATGACTGCACGGCGTCGCCTTAACGCAGAGCATCCCATCGAGACGGTGGGCGAGGATCTGCGCAGCATGATGCCGTGGATCAACAAGATCGTCGACAAGTCCAAGAACTGATTGATGATAAACAGACAGACCGGGGACAGGCCAGCAGGTTTGTCCCCGGTTTTGTTTTTATTCCCGGCTCACGGCTGCCCCATTGACAAAATCTCGTGGCAGTGTCAGCGGCCAATCCGAGGGGCAGGTGGCATGCTGGACATTATTCGAGGCGTCAATTTGAACAACCACGCCCGTTATTCCGGGCTTGACGATGTGATATCAACGGGACAGCGCTGACCTGACTCCCTTTCATGACATGATCGAGTTTTCACTATGCTCACCTATCGCTACCCCCTGATTGCGCGTGAAGGTTGGCACTGGATAGCCCTCGCTGCGGCTATCGCCCTGTTGTTGCAATGGCAACTTGGCTGGTTTGCCGTACCGCTGTGGTTGCCGGTGGGGCTGTTGTTGTTTCTATTTCGCGACCCGCCGCGTAAGGTGCCGGCTTCGCCACTGGGTGTTGTCAGTCCGGTGGACGGGCGTGTACTGTCTGTCGATACCGCCCAGGATCCCCATCTGGAGCGGCAGGCAATCTGCATTACCCTGCAAATGCGCAAGACCGACATCTTTTCCGTGCGCAGTCCCATGGAGGGCAAGGTGTTGCAGCAGTGGATCGGTCAGGACGACACATCGGCCAGTGATCTGCGTTACGCGCAGTGGATTCAGAGCGATGAAGAAGACGATGTGCTGCTGGTGATCGCGCCCACCGTGCGCGCCGTGCGCCCCAAGTGCTATGTGCACAGCGGTGAGCGAATCGGTCAGGGGCAGCGCTGTGGTTTTATCTATTTCGGTGGACGGGTCGAGATCTGGGTACCGGTGGGATCGCGTATCGATGTCAACGTGGGTGACGTGTTGCAAGCTGGCACCGGTATCATTGCCACCCTGGTGCATGAGAAGGTTATAGCGCCAAGGGTGTCGTCAACGGTGGACAGTGTGAGCGGAGATCATTAAGCAATGACTAAAAAAACCAGCCCGGAACTTCCCGCAGAAGATCCCGTAGAAAATGTTCCGGAGAAGAAACGTTCGCGCGGCATATACTTGCTACCTAATCTGTTCACCACTGGCTGTTTGTTCGCCGGTTTCTACGCCATCGTCGCCTCCATGAGCGGCCGTTTCGAGGCCGCCGCCATCGCCATTTTTATTGCCATGATCATGGATGGACTGGACGGCCGGGTGGCGCGCATGACCAATACTCAGAGCGCTTTTGGTGCTGAATATGACAGTCTGGCGGACATGGTGTCCTTTGGGCTGGCGCCGTCGCTGGTGATGCTTCAGTGGGCGTTGTCTGACCTGGGCAAGCTGGGCTGGCTGGCCGCCTTCATCTATACCGCGGGTACCGCGCTGCGTCTGGCACGCTTCAATACCCAGGTGGGTACGGCCGACAAGCGCTACTTTCAAGGCCTGGCCAGCCCCGCAGCGGCGGCAGTGCTCGCTGGCCTGATTTGGCTGGGACAGGACTATCAGTTCGAAGGCCGCAGCATTGCCGTTATCGCCCTGCTGATCACCGTGGCCATGGGCGTGCTGATGGTCAGCAACGTGCGCTACCGCAGCTTCAAGGATCTCGACCTCAAGGGCAAGGTGCCCTTCGTCGCGGTGCTGGTGGTGGTGCTGGTATTCGTGCTGGTGTCCATCGACCCACCGCAGGTGCTGTTCGCGGTGTTCTTTCTCTATGCTGTCTCTGGCCCGGTGGGTACGCTGATCTCCTTGCGTCGTCGTCGTGCAGAACGCCGTGCGCAACATTCCTCTGATTCGGATGTAGATACGAAGTAGGCGCAACGGCTACATGGTGTGCAGGTCTTGCTGAGCTGGATAGCCCGCTCTACTAAATGATTTCAACATCTATACGTAGCTTTACCATGTTGAGATCCACTTTCTGGATGTTCCTGGGAGAGTGGATTTACCCAGAAGCTGATTGTAGTGCTCTCCTATGTCCATGGATCAATCTACCTAATATCAGTTAGTGGATCCGAGGCTTATACTGGAATTTCATACAGCTATATGATAGAGCCTGTAAGGTCTTGGTCGCATACAGGCAAGCCGCCCTGCGGCGTCGCCTAGCAAAAGTAGATTCTTTACGAAAAACGCCTACTGTCGCCTCGGGGTACCTACTTTTGGTGGTGCAGGGCAACTTCCCTGTTGCACTGAACCCGGCATTATCACCTTGAAAGAGTACTGGTCCATCAAGGAAGTTGGACAGGATGAGAGGTCAAATCAGCGATTATCTTGGTTACTCTCACTGTCTTTATTAGTCTCCTTTAAGGTTTAAACCACCGCCTTCAGGCGGTCAGATGTATCCGTGCCGCTTGTTGTATGGGTTGTTGAGGTGTGTGGCAAATTGTTTCGGTCGTCACTGTAGGATGCTGGTGAGCGGTAGCGAAGCGCATCGTTTGTGTTATCACGTTCTGGGCGCGGGTGATGACAAGTGTCATCGCTCTCGATCGATGCGGTTCGTGGAACTCACCACATCCTACAGGGATTGCCGAGAATCATGGCAGGGCTGGGTTTAAAAAACGGGTCTACCGACCCGTATCCGGACTTTCAGTCCATAAGACTAACCCACCCGCTTTAGCGGGTGGTTGTTGAGTTCACAATGTATGTCAGAGACACTGACAGGTAAATCCACCTGGACCGTGACCAGGCAAGCAGTATCTGGTACCCGCGCACGGGCCAGCAAAGAAACAGCCGATACCAAACTCCGCAGCAAGACAGCTCGCAGCTGGTGTACCGGGTTCGTGAAGTATAATGTCGAACTTGGATGCATCTAGAGGAAGGTCTAAGGTTTCTTGAGTTTCCAATAACAGGCCGTCATTAGCTTCTACTAAACGTCCCTGTACACTCGTATCACCTTTTATGCGTCTAATCGTCAGCTCAACGTATTCCCGTTCTTTAATTTTACTGGTTATTTGATCTGGCAATGTAAGAATATAACCATATGCTGCCTTTTTAATTGTGGTTTTATTTTTAGTGTCATTGGTTTTTTCCATTGCCGCATTACTTGAGTTAACAGTTCGTTCATCAGGTTGCGCGCTCACATGGCCAGATATAAAAATAAAGCTTGATAAAGTCATAAAATATATAGTGTTTGTAAGAAATTTTTTCATAGTAAGTATTTTCCATAATTTAATGAGTGTTTGTTGTCACTTAATCAATTCATCAAAAGAGAGATTGACGTGATGAGAGTATCTTGCAGCATTTACATTAGTTACATATGTGAATAATTTCTCAGATAAAATGTGGCATATTTACTATGATCATCGGTTATAAGTAGGAGGATAGGGGCATATATGGTTTGCTCCGGGAAAAGGGGACGCTACCCTTTTGTAGACAGATACTTTCCGCATTAATGCCCATATGTTAAGTTTTAGAAATGCCAAGGAAGGTTCGCACAGTATTTTCAAATATCCCTCATCATATTACCC
>JALTPW010001038.1 GCA_026999335.1 Chromatiales bacterium | reverse complement strand
GACATTGTGTGTGGTACAGGGCGCCGGCCATGCGCCGTTTCTGTCGCACCCCGAAGACTTTATCCACGTATTGCAGGAATTTCTGGATGATGACAAATCGTGAATAGGCCGACTTCATTGTACAAGCGCAGCCTGCGTCATGCCTTTGACCGTGCCGCCGAGCAATACGATGACGTAGCCGTGCTGCAGCGTGAAGTGGGCGAGCGCATCATGGAGCGTTTGCAGTTGGTGCAGATCTCACCGCAGACCATTCTTGATGTGGGCGCGGGTACCGGTGTGTTCAGCCAAGCATTGAGTCGGCGTTACAAAAAATCGCGTGTGCTGGCAGTGGATATCGCCCCGCGCATGCTGTTGCAGGCACGCAAGCGCAAGGGTTGGTTCAGTCGCCAGGGTTTTATCTGTGGTGATGCCGACAGCCTGCCGATCGCCTCCGCCAGTATCGATCTGATTTTTTCCAATTTCACCCTGCAATGGTGCGGCGAGCCGGATCAGGCCTTTGCGGAATTCCGCCGGGTGTTGAAACCGGGTGGCCTGCTGATGTTTTCCACCCTCGGTCCGGATACCCTGAAAGAGCTGCGGCAAAGCTGGCAGGCCGTGAATGCCGCGCCACATGTACACAGTTTTATCGATATGCACGATGTGGGGGATGCCCTGTTGCGGGCAGGCCTGAGTGACCCGGTGATGGATATGGAGAATTTCACCCTCGTCTATGGCGATGCCATGCAGCTGATGCGTGAATTGAAAATCATTGGCGCGCATAATGCCGCCATCGACCGCCCGCAGGGCCTGACGGGAAAAGGCAGTTTAAAAAAAATGCTCACCGCTTACGAAGACTTACGCCGTGATGGCGTATTGCCGGCCACCTATGAAGTGGTTTATGGACATGCCTGGGGGCCACTGGTGGCGGGCAACGAAATCCAGGTGTCGTTTCCCTGATGGCCGGTATCTTTGTCACCGGCACCGACACCGACGTCGGCAAGACGCACATCGCGCTGGGCTTGATGGCGGCATTGCAGCAGCGGGGATTGCGCATTGCCGCCATGAAGCCGGTGTCGGCGGGCTGTGAGCTGGGTGGCAGTGAAGGCGACCGGGGTTTGCGTAATGACGATGCCTTGCAACTGTCGGCGCAGTCGTCGGTTTCCATTCCCTATCAGACGCTGAACCCCTATGCCTTTGAGCCCGCCATTGCCCCGCATATCGCCGCGCAGGCGGTGGGTGTAACCATGCAGTTGGATGTTCTGAGGCATGCCTGCACGGAGATCGAAAGTCAGGCCGACGTGGTGGTGGTCGAAGGCGCCGGCGGTTGGCTGGTGCCGGTCAATGCGCGGGAGACACTGGCGGATCTGGCCGTGGCGCTGGATTTTCCGGTGGTGCTGGTGGTGGGGGTGCGCCTGGGCTGTCTGAATCATGCCTTGCTGAGTGCTGAGTGCATTCGCGCCCGGGGCTTGGTGTTAGCGGGTTGGGTGGCCAATGAGATATCGACACAGGCGGTTTGCGTCGACGAAAATATCACCGCCCTGTCACAGCGGCTGCAGGCGCCGCTGTTGGGGCGCGTACCCTTCGATGGGCAGGCCGATGCCGCGCGTACGGCCGCCAACCTGGATGTTACGTCACTGCTTGCATCCGTTTCTGCTGACGAGTCCCTGTAGGGGGAATTGCCTCCGCAGAGATTAAAAACGGAAAACATCGTGCGCACAGCGCACGCTACGAGCAGGTGTAGTGTGCGCCGTGCGCACAACACGTCCCTGTGATGAACAGTTCTACGCCGTTACATTTAACTTGCTGAGTCACTATTTCCGCCCCAAAGGGTGGGGTACTGGGAGGAATTCACCCGCTCTGCATTGTTCAACGCTGGTTCGCAGCACCAAAAGTAGGCGTTTTAGGCGAGCGATGGGAATTGCCTCCTCAGCGATTAAAGTAACTAGAGTAGAATTACTTGCCGAAGTTGTAGAGCAGAGCAATGGCGACTTCGTCGTCGACCTTTTTCTTGTCGCCCGGCACCACGGAAGAGTGGCGCAGGGTGTAGCTGATCTTGGTGTGCA
>JALTPW010001037.1 GCA_026999335.1 Chromatiales bacterium | reverse complement strand
GTGAAACGTCAGCCGTGAAACTTCAGCAGTGAAATTTTAGCGACAAAAAAATCACTATGAAAAATGCAAAGGAACCTTTTATTCCAGGGAACCTCTGATCCCATTGACATTCCGCGCCCAGGCGCCCCAACTGCAAAACCGCAAAGGAAATAACGTGAAGACCGCCAGTACCACACTCAATACCACCCTCGGCACACTTCTGCTGTGCAGCACTCTGACTGCCGGCAGCGCCCTCGCCGCCGATCCCAGCCTGAAAACCGAACAGGAAAAATTCAGTTATGCCGTCGGCTTCCAGGTCGGCCAGAGCTTCAAGAACGAAGGGCTGGACATCGATAGCAAGGCACTGGCACAGGCCATCGACGATGTCTTGAAAGGCAACGAACTGAAATTGAGCATGGATGAAATGCGCAACGTTGTAGAGGTCTTCCGGGCCAAACAGGCTGCTGAGCGTGCAGCCTATGCCGACAAGGCCCTCGAAGAAGGCAAGACCTTCCTGGCCGCTAACAAGGAAAAGCCCGGCATAAAGGAACTGCCCAGCGGCGTGCAGTACAAGATCATCACCCCCGGCTCCGGCAAGCAGCCCAAAACCACTGACAGCATCTCCGCTCACTATCGCGGCACCCTGCTCAATGGCGAGGAATTCGACAGTTCTTACAAACGCGGCCAGCCCGCTACCTTCGGTGTCAATCAGGTCATTCCGGGCTGGCAGGAAATCCTTCCCATGATGCATGAAGGCGCCAAGTGGCAAATTTTCATCCCCGCAGAAATGGCCTACGGTGCACAGGGCGCGGGCGGCAATATCGGCCCCAATGAAACCCTGATCTTCGAGATCGAACTGATCAAGGTCATCGAGCCTGACTCCCAATAAATCACACATGGGCGCCAACACCTTTACGCTGAAACTACAACAGGTGTTGCGCGCCCACCCCGCCGGAATCAGCGAATTCGATCTCATTAAATGGCTTGAAGCCGACGGCCAGACCGGCTTCGACAAAGACTGCCTGCGTACCAACCTGTCGCTGTTTCAGACCCATTTTCTGCTGTTCCACAGCCTCTATCTGTTGCGCGACGAATTATCCGCCCGTGGCGATGCCCGCCTGGATATCAGCGCACTCTGTATACAACTCATTCCACTCACACACACCTCGCCATCCGCCATCGACCAGCACGACCCCCTGCGCGTCTATTACCTGGATCTGAGCAACCTGGAAAATACCCATGACAACGAGGTCGATGCCTTGCTGAACGCTTTCTGGGAACGCTTCATCGGCGACGACGAACGCCGACAGGCGCTCAGCGTGCTCGAATTGCAGGATCCGGTGGACTGGCCCACCATCAAGAGCCGACACCGCAGACTGGTCATGCAACATCACCCGGATCGCGGCGGCGACAAAGCACGACTGCAAGCCATCAATGCCGCCATGAATCGCCTCGCGCATAACTATAAATAGACTGCCATGGAAAAAATCGGATTTGCCACAGAGGCACAGAGAGCACAAAGAAAAACCTGTCACTTTATTCATTCCGTTTTAAGGTTAAAATCACCGCTTTCAGGTGGTCAGGTGTATCCGGGCCGCTTGTTGTATGGATTGTTGAAGGTGCGAGTGCAGGCAAGTTGTTTCGGTCGTCTTTGTCGGATGCGGGTGAGCGGTAGCGAAGCGCATCGTTGGCGTTATCACGTTCCGGGTGTTGGTGATGACAGGCGCTACCGCTGTCGATAATGCGGTGCGTGGGACTCACCACATCCGGATCGCCGAGAATCATGGCAGGACTGGGTTTAAAAAACGAACCGATCCGTATCCTGACTTTCCGTCCTTCATGATCTCTGCGCCTTGGCGAGAAGCAATTGTTTTCCCTCTGTGTCCTCCGTGCCTCTGTGGCAAATACACGCCCACGCCAAACGGAGTATCATTGTCAGCTATTCCGCTGGCGCCACGAGAACCACGAGACTGACAATGGAATTTCGCAAGCTGGGACAGACTGACACCGAGGTCAGCGCCATCTGTCTGGGGACGATGACCTTCGGCAAACAGAATACCGAGGC
>JALTPW010001036.1 GCA_026999335.1 Chromatiales bacterium | reverse complement strand
GCTTTCTTGCAGATTTTATAAGAGTTCCTGGGCTTATATTTAAGGTCGGAGATAAGGAGTTTGAACTTCCTTCTGGATATATGTATTCTGGCTTTATTCCCTGGAACATTCCACTGTCAGTTCCTCATGTCAATCCGATTCCAGGAATGCAACCGATTAACTCTTGGATTGCGACTGTATTCATACAGAATCCTATAATCAGGTTTATCAGTGGTCTGGTCTTTCATGTGGATCCTGCTACGGGAAGGAATCTTGCGTTACAGCTTGGAGCTGGAAGCATATGGAGACAGTTGCTGTCTATAGCACATAACGCTTGGAACACACTGTCGCCTTTTGCTTCACAGACGAAGTATCTTGGAATGCTTCTCGGAAGAGATGGCTGGGATCCAGCTGTTGCGTGGTTTAACTACTATGGAACATATCCCAATGGCGAGCCTGTCGGAACAGCTCACATGATTTGGAATGCCCTTTATCCAGCAATTATGAAGTTTGACCCAGACTATAACGCACAGGCTGCACTCACAAGGCTTGAGGCTGCAGAGAGGGCTTACAAAGCCCAATTCAATAGAGCTTTGAAGCGAGTGACAACTCCCCTGGTCTTGGAGTCTATCTGGGAGAGGCTGGAACATAATTTAGAAGAGAACTACAGGATGAGGGCTGAGTTGATTGAAAGATATTTCAGGACTAAGTAATAGTCCTGTGGATGTTAAACGGTTTAACATTTATAGGCTGGAGGTGTGAAGGATGTTCAAAGTTTTAGGAAAACCACCTTCTTCTGACTACATTGAGGTTGCAGAAAAGGATACTCTGTATGTTCCTACTCCGGACACAGGAAGAGCTAAGCTCTTTATGACACAGGACAGAAAGTTAAAGGCTGTCTGGAGTGATGGAGTAACGTCAGAATTTACTACTACAGCTCTGAGTTATCTGGCTTCACTTAGGAACAGAGTCATCAACGGAGACTTCCAGATATGGCAGAGGGGGACTTCAGCAACAGGGGTAACTTCTGGATATAGAACAGCAGACAGATGGGAAATCCTTATGAATACTGGGTCGTTGGATTTAAGTAAATCCACAATGAATGGGTGGAATAGCCTGAAAGCCACCGTAAACACAACGGCTGATTTATCTGTTAATACAGCATATCTCTTACCTTTTCAATATAAATTTGAAGGACAGCACTTGTATGACATAAACAAGAAGGGAAGTAATATAACTGTATCCTTTCTTTTTAGGTCTAATGTGACAGGGACTTTTTGTGTTGTAGTAAAAAACATGACTAATCCCGGGGTTCAGATTGAAAGCTATGCCCATGAGTTCCAATACACTACATCTGGAAGCGCGCAAAAAATCATCTTTACTGTTCCATTTGCAAGAAGTTTTAATCCAGCTTTGCAAAATAATTCCTCCTTAGGCATACAGCTTGATATAGCTTCCATAACAGGTTCTGCATATCAAACATCTACTGTTGATTCCTGGGTTGCGGGAAATTTCTACTCAACCCCCAACGCAGTCAACTGGGCTTCTTCAGTAGGCAACTATGTGGAAATCGCTCAAGTTCAAGTTGAAGAGGGAGATACCGCAACTGACTTTGAGGTTGTTCCTTATGACATTCAGCTTTTGAGGTGTATGAGGTATTATGAGAAAAGCTATCCGTATAACGATTACGCTGGATCCGCAACACTTAAGAATGTTGAATTATTGTATATTGAGCAGGTAACGGGCGATGTTGGATGGAATGTAAGATTTAAAGTTGTGAAAAGAGCGACACCAACAGTAACCGTTTATTCAAGGTTAACAGGTGCACCAGGCAAGATTTATAGGTCTCCGACAGGCGATTTAACAGCTAACCTTGGAGGAGTGGGTGATTGTGGTTTTTATGTTTGGGAGAGCGATAATTCTGCCAGCCTCGTCAATGATTATTTTCATTGGATAGCTGATGCCGAACTCTAAGGAGGTTTGAACGATGTATAAACTTGCTCAGAACGGCGTAATCAGGCTTACAGATGGAGCTTTTATTCCTGCAGACCCAAATAATAGGGAC
>JALTPW010001035.1 GCA_026999335.1 Chromatiales bacterium | reverse complement strand
ACGTGCCCACCCTACGGGACTTCAACTCTTTACCCGCTCAGGCAGACAGTTTTAGCGTAGTCTCATTGTGCACAATAAAAAACCTCTGCATCCGGATACGCTCAATAGTAAAGCAGAACCATTGCGGACATATCATCACCAAAGACCTGCTGATGGAACTGAAACCCGAAATCACTGCCGAAGGGAGCAACGATACCGGCCTGCCACCCATCGATCATTGATTCCTGCGTGAGAGAATGAACATTATCGACCCGGCCAAACAAGAACTGCACGACACCGTCATCCGCAACAAACACCAAGCCATCGGGCCCTTCATGACCACGGGTATCGAGCGACAGTACCGCTTTATCGATATGCCCGTGGCGATAACACTTGGAAAAGTGAAATCCGCCCTCAAATCACTTTCCACGAAGGGGATCCGGCAGGGCTTGTCCATGCCAGTATCATCAACAGCAGCCTCGGCCGGGTAAACCTGCCGCACGACACATCGAAGGAGCCTGACAACATGACTGCAAACATCGCCCCGGCCACCCGCAAAAACATCGACAGCGTGGCCTATCCGGTATTTCACCAGGTTCGCCAGCATCTGCAAGAGCGCATCATCGGCCAACAGGCTCTGGTCGAACGCCTGCTGATCGCCCTGCTGGCCGATGGCCATCTGCTGGTGGAAGGTGCACCGGGGCTGGCCAAGACCACAGCCATCAAGGAACTGGCTGCGGTGCTGGAGGGCGACTTTCACCGCCTGCAATTCACCCCGGATCTGCTACCCAGCGACCTCACCGGTACTGACATCTATCGCCCAGAAACCGGCGACTTTCACTTCCAGCAGGGGCCACTGTTCCACAACCTGATTCTCGCCGATGAAATCAACCGCGCCCCGGCCAAAGTGCAGTCAGCGCTACTGGAGGCGATGGGCGAAAAACAGATCACCGTCGGCCGACACACCTATCCCCTGCCACGTCCATTCCTGGTTATGGCCACTCAGAACCCCATCGAACAGGAAGGTACCTACGCTCTGCCCGAGGCCCAACTGGATCGCTTTCTGATGCACGTGCGCATCGACTACCCCGATGCCCGGGCGGAACACGCGATCCTCAAACTGGCCCGCCAACAGGCCGAGCGTGAGGACACCGCCCCGGCGGCCTCCGCGGTGACGCTGAGCAAGGCGCAAATATTTGCCGCCCGTCAGGAGGTATTACACATCCACATGGCCGAGCCGGTAGAGGAATATCTGGTACAACTGGTGCTGGCCAGCCGCGACCCGGCACCCTACAGTCCGGCGCTGGCCCGCTGGGTGAGTTATGGTGCCAGCCCGCGCGCCACTATCGCCCTCGACCGCTGCGCCCGCGCCCATGCCTGGCTGGAGGGGCGCGACTATGTGTCGCCGGCCGATGTGCAGGCGGTAGCCTTCGATGTGCTGCGCCACCGGGTATTGATCTCCTTCGAGGCCGAGGCCGAAGGCATGAATGCCGACGACGTAATCCGTGAACTGCTAAAACGGGTTCCGGTTGCCTGAGATGCGTTTCCTCGATCGATTCCTAGCGGGCCGGAACACACATCGTGAGCATATAACTGACCGCGCCGCCGACACGGCTCTTAACTCAGCCCTCAACTCTGCCACCCGACCCAGCCTCGACGAGCTGATCGCCCTGCGCCAGCAAGCCGGTAAGCTCGATCTCGGCCGCTGGCAGGCGGCGCGGGCACGGCAGACCGGCGGCCGGGCCTCGCGCTGTCGCGGCCGCGGCATGGACTACCGGGAATCACGCATCTACCAGCCCGGCGATGACATTCGCAACATGGACTGGCGGGTCACTGCGCGTACCGGCCGGCCACATACCAAACTCTATCAGGAAGAGCGCGAGCGCCCGGTGGTACTGTGCGTGGACTTGAATCCCGGCATGTTCTTCGCCAGCCGGGGCGCACTCAAGTCGGTGGTCGCTGCACGTGCCGCCAGTCTGATCGCCTGGGCCGCTGCCGCCCACGGCGACCGCATCGGCGCCCTGCTGTTCAACGGCGATCACCATGAATTGCCGCCGCGCGGTGGCAAGCACGGCGTGCTGCGCCTGATCCGCCAGCTGGTGGCGCAGAGCGATCCACTAAAAAACCTCCAGCAGCCACCCCACCCGGAAGGGCTCAATGCGGCACTGGCGCGACTGCGTCGGGTCAGCCGGCCCGGCAGCCTGATTTTTCTGCTGAGTGATTTTTATGGCATCAACGACGGCAGCGACGAAGAGACTGGCAAACACCTGATGCGGCTGCGCCAGCATAATGACGTCATCGCCATCCAGGTGCTCGATGTGCTGGAACAGGCCCCCCCGCCTGCGGCACGTTACGGCGTCAGTGACGGCCAGCACGACGGCATTCTCGATACCCGTTCGGCCTCGGCGCGAAAGGCCTATGGCGACTTCTTCAGGCAGCATCACCAGGCGGTGCAGGATCTCATGCGCAGCCGGGCTATCCCGCTGCTGCAACTGTCCACCGACGATGACGTGACCGGTGTGCTGCGCCGTCGCTTTGCCGGCACAACGCCAAGCCCCACACAAAACCACGCGCGGGAGACAGCGGCATGAACCCGGCCAACCAAGCGGCGCTGCAACTACGCGATATCCACCTGCCCGCCGACCCCGGCTGGTGGCCCCCGGCCCCCGGCTGGTGGGTGCTCGCCGTACTGTTGCTGGCGCTACTGGCATGGACGGCACGCAGCGCCCTGCGCCACTACCGCCTGCACCGTCAACGTCAACGCCTCCTCACCATGCTCGACACATTGACCCAGCGACCCAGCGACGACGCAACCCCACAAGCCATCGCGGAGATCTCCACCCTGTTGCGCCGCCTGGCGCTGATGCGCTATCCCCATCAGCAGGTCGCCGCTCTTACGGGCGCCGAGTGGCTGCGTTTTCTCGATGAGTCCGGCGGCAACGACCGCTTCAGTCACGGCCCCGGACAGATACTGGCCACCGGCCCCTATCAACCCACCCTGCCCGCCGATGTGGATTTTGCGGCGCTCAGCACCCTGGTACGCGACTGGATAAAAAAGAACACGGATCGCTGATAATGAGTATTGAATTCGCCTGGCCCTGGCTATTCGCCACCCTGCCCCTACCGCTGTTGGCCCTGCTGCTGCCGCGTGCGCCCAGCGTCGCTCCGGTCACGCTACGCTTTCCCTTTTATGCGGCGCTGCGCGACAACCTGCAGACCCACAGCAACCCACGCTCGCGGCTACGGCTGGCACTGGCGATAACGGCCTGGCTGCTACTGGTGCTGGCGGCAGCCCGTCCACAGCTGATCGGTGAGAGCGTGCACCTGCCGGTGAGCGGCCGCAGCCTGATGCTGGCAGTGGATATTTCCGGTTCCATGCAGAACCAAGACATGCAGGTTCGCGGCCGTCAGCTCAGCCGCCTGACCGCCGTCAAAGTCGTGGCCGGTGATTTCATCGAACAGCGCAAAGGCGACCGCATCGGCCTGATCCTGTTCGGTGACGAGGCCTATCTACAGGCACCGCTGACCTTCGACCGAGCCACTGTGCGCACCTTGTTGGACGAGGCGCAGATCGGCCTGGCCGGCAAGCAGACCGCCATCGGCGACGCCATTGGCCTGGCCATCAAACATCTGCGCAAGGAGCCGGCCAGCAACCGGGTGCTGATTCTGCTCACCGATGGCACCAACACCGCCGGCAACGTCGACCCACTCAAGGCCGCCGACCTGGCCACCCGCGAAGACGTGCGCATCTACACCATCGGTATCGGCAGCGGCGAAATGCAGGTGCAGACGCCCTTCGGCCTGCGCCGGGTAGCGACCGGCGATCTCGACGAGGCCAGCCTCAGGGCCATCGCCGAAAAAACCGGCGGACGCTATTTTCGCGCCCGCGATACCGCCCAGCTGGCGCAGATCTATGACCTGTTGGATCGCATCGAGCCGGTCTCCGAAGACGAGCAGACTTGGCGGCCGGTGGATGAACTCTATTTCTGGCCGCTGGGCGCCGCGTTGGTGCTCAGCGTGCTGATCGCCCTCGCCGCCGCCTACCGTGGACGGATCACGACGACAGCAAACACAGAGACATCCCATGCCTGAGCAATTCCATTTCCTTCAGCCCTTGTGGCTGCTGGCCCTGATCCCTCTGGCGCTGCTGGTATGGCGCCTGCGGCAGACCGCGACGGGCAACAATCCGTGGGCCCGCATCATCGACGCCCGCCTGCAACCGCTGCTACTGATGGGACAGAACTACCAGGTCGGCTATTCCCTGTTATGGCTGCTCGGCCTGGGCTGGCTGCTCGCCATCCTCGCCCTGGCCAATCCGGTATGGGAGAAACAACCACGACCGCTATTTCAGACCAGTGCCGCACGGGTCATCGTGCTGGATCTGTCGCGCTCCATGCTCGACCGCGATCTCAAACCCTCACGGCTGGCGCGGGCGCGCTTCAAGATCGAGGACATCCTGGCTCATGACGAAGAAGGCCAGACCGGGTTGGTGGTGTTTGCCGGCGACGCCTTCACCGTCACCCCACTGACCCGCGATGTAGACACCATCCGTGCCCTGCTCAAGTCCCTCGATCCGGGTCTGATGCCCGTGCAGGGCAGCCGCGTCGACCTCGGTCTGCAAAAGGCCGGCGAGCTTTTACAACAGGCGGGATTGGCTAACGGCCAGATCCTGCTACTGGCCGATGGTGTCAGTGGCGACAGAGCGAACAAGGTCACCGCACAACTGCACAAGCAAGGCTACCGCATATCGGTGCTAGGTGTTGGCACGGAAAAACCCGAGCCGCTGACCAATGCCCAAGGGCAACTGCTGCACACCCGCGATGGCCAACTGATCCTGCCGCCGTTGGAAACCCGCGCGCTGCAGGCCGTGGCCGAGGCCGGCGGCGGCCGCTACCACGGCTTCAGCAGCGACGATAGCGATATCACTGCCCTGCTCGCCGAAAACACGCCACTGAGTGCCGAGAACCCTATCGGCAGCGATCTGCAGGGACAGGACTGGCAGGCGCGCGGCCCCTGGCTGGCGGTGTTACTGCTACCGCTGGCGGCACTGGCCTTTCGCCGTGGCTGGCTACTGAATGTGGTGTTACTGGTCGGCGTGCTGTCGTCACCGCAGCCGGCCATAGCCACTGGCTGGGATGACCTCTGGCAACGTCCCGATCAACAGGCGGCCAAGGCCCTTGCAGAAAAGGACTACGAACGCGCCAGCCGGATCGCTAAAGACCCCCTGTTACGAGGCAGCGCCGAGTATTGGCGTGGTAATTACGCACAGGCGCTGGAAGACTTTTCCCAGGCCAGCGGCGCCACGGCCGATTACGACCGGGGTAATGCGCTGGCGAAACTCGGGCGCTACGAAGAGGCCATCGCCGCCTACGACAGCGCGCTGAAATCGACGCCCAACATGGAAGATGCGCAGGCCAACAAGGCCGCGGTCGAGGCCCTGCTGCACCAACAGCAGCAAGAGAAAAATCAGTCACAAGACAAGGGCAGCAACGAGGGTAAAGAGGGCAAAGAGAAGGATGGCGAACAGGGCCAGCAATCTCAGCAGGGCGAGCAAGGCGAAGACTCGCAGGCAGGCAAACCGTCCGAACAAGACAAGACATCGCAGCAGGACAAACAGGGTGAGGCTCAACCAAACGATGGCGCTGCCGACAACAACACCTTTGCCGATGCCGCCAAGGCACTGGAAGAAAAAGAGGCCAAAAACGCGCCGGAAGAACAGAAAGCGGCTGACCGCGCCGTGGCAGAAGAACAGCCGGAAAAGCCGGCCGAACCACAGACAGCGAACGGCGAGCCATCACCATCGCCCCAACAGCAGACACCGCCAGCAGATAGCCAGCCGGCCCGCGCCGAGTCCCTCAGCAGCGAGGAACAGATGGCGGCCGAACAATGGCTGCGACGCATCCCCGATGACCCTGGTGGTCTGCTGCGGCGCAAATTTCTTTATCAGTACCAACAACGGACACAGCGTGAGGGCACTGGCAGCGAGCAGCCCTGGTGACTACGCCAGCGGCAAATACTGTTGGTTTGTTCCTCTTCTCTCAAGGGATGAAGGAGAAAACATTATTAACGTCGTAATAAACAACCTTGCAGCAAGCTATCTCGCTACGCTCGACTTTCGCCCTGCGAAAGCGGGGTATTGAAGGGGACTGACTGAGTCTTGAGGAGCTTGACATACCGTCATTCCCGCGCAGGCGGGAATCCAGAATGTACGGAATTTCAAGCACTCTGGATGACTCGCTGCGGCGAAAACCGGATCCTGGGCGGCAATCTCTGGATTCCGGCTAAAAACAGGCCGGAATGACGATAATCGCAGCACCAAAAGTAGGCGTTTTTCTTAAAGAGCCTACTTTTGGTAGGCGAGCTGCGAGGAATATGACCCAATGCGATTCAAGAGTCATCGTGCGCATAGTGCACGCTACGGGCCGGGCAAGGCCTGATGAAATGGAAAATCAAAATGGAAAATCAATCAGACATTACTTGGCCCTGCAACATCAAATTAGTACTACCTAGACTTTGCAAGTGGTCGTGCTTGCAGGATCCAGGTAGACAAGTAATGGAGAACATGCAATGAAACTCCGGCCCAACAACCCAGCGCAGAATCATCGTCGCAGACCACGGTGGTCGATGTCCCTGCTGGCGCTATTGTTACTGTTAGCGGCCGACCCAAGCACGGCGGCCGTGCGCGCCAGTCTCGACCGCGACACGGTCTACGAAGGTGACGTCTTTACCCTAACCATCAGGAGCGATAGCCAGTCATCAGACCAGCGACCGAACCTTGCACCGCTGCAAAGGGATTTCGAGGTACTGGGCACCAATACCAGCACCCAGGTAAGCATCATCAATGGCCGGCGCAGCGACAAGACCCAGTGGCATGTACAGCTCCAGCCGCGGCGTGTTGGTCAGCTGCGTATCCCTCCAATTGAAGTCGGCGGAGAAAAGACTGCCGCCATCACACTGGAAGTCACCGAGGCGCCGCAACAAACCGCGGCACAGGCCGGCCAGCATGTGTTCATCGAGATCGAGGCCGACACCAACGGCAAGCCGGTCTATGTGCAGCAGCAGATCCCCTATAGCGTGCGCCTTTACTACGATGACCGCCTTCAGGAGGGCGAACTCAACGCGCCCGAAGCGGAGAACGCCGTGCTCGAACGGCTGGGTGAAGAGAAGCGATACGACACTGTGCGCAATGGCCGCCGGTACCACGTCATCGAACGCAACTACGTGATCTCAGCGGAAAAAAGCGGCACCCTGCACATCCTGCCGGCCAGCTTCCGTGGCCGCATCGCGACGCCACAGACGGAACGACAGACCCATCGGTCACGCAGTCCGATGGAAGAATTCCTCAACAACAGCCCCTTTGCCAACGATCCCTTTTTCCGCGACCGTCTCGGCGGCAGTCTGTTTGGTGGTGCATTTGCCAATCCGGGCCAGCCCATCAGCATTCGCAGTCGAGCCATCGACATGACAATAAAACCCCGCCCCGCCGCCGTCAGCCAAAACTGGTTGCCGGCCGAGGCGGTAAACCTGAGAGACAGCTGGACGGAAAATCCACCCCAGCTCAAGGTCGGCGAACCGGTCTCGCGTACCATCACCATCCAGGCCAAGGGCCTATCCGCTTCGCAGATCCCCGAACTGACCATCGCCGCAACGGCCAATGCTCGCGTGTACCCGGAAGCCTCAGAGCAGGAGAACCGCACCGACGGCAAGACCATTTATGGTGTGCACACCCAAACCCTGACCTATATTCCCAGCGCGCAGGGTACACTGGACGTGCCGCCCATCACCCTCGACTGGTGGGATATACGCGATGACAAACCCGCCAGCACCGCCCTGCCTGCTTGGCAGTTCAACGTGCTGCCGGGTGTACCCGGCAAGGCGAATGAGGCGCCAACAAGCACCTCGGTCATGCCACAGATCACAAAAAACCGTGCAGACAGTGAATCGCCACAGGAAAATCGCCCTCCGTCAGCAACGATACGCCAAACCCTGCAGGAAAATCAGCAATGGCTGATCGTCGCAGGCGGGGCACTAGTCGTCCTGAGCCTGTTGGTGTTGGCCCGGCGCACAAGGCGACAGCATCGGGCCAATTCGACAACGGATGGGCAAGCCACCTCAGCCGACGCCGAACGGCAAGATCCGTCAAATCGGAAATCCGTCCTGCGGGATCTGGAACAGGCCTGCATGGCCAATGATCGAGATGCCGCCACCCGGGCACTGCTGAACCTCGGCCTCATCGAGTGGCCCGACGATGCACCGCGCAGCCTTGGTGCCTTGGCGGCACGTACCGAAAAGGGACAGGCCCAGATTCACGCCCTGGATCGCAGCCTCTACGCCGCCGACAGCACGGACTGGCAAGGTGCCGCGCTGTGGAATGTATTCCGGCACGGTCTGCAGAAAAAGAAAGTCACTGCGCAAACGAACGACGACGGACTGAAGCCCCTCTATCCCATAGGAAGTGTTCACCCCGCAGTAGACCCCTAGGCAAGTTCTCTTACATATCTGATTTCATACAATTCATGACCGGTTAATTTTGTGTCTAATTTTTCACGGCCTTCAATTGAAAAGCCCATAGATTCATATAATTTTTTTGCGCGGACATTCTCCCTGAGAACCCATAAGTAAAGAGAATGCCACTGATCATTATGGGTAGAATGGGTAGAATGGGTAGAATGGGTAGAATGGGTAGAATGGGTAGAATGGGTAGAATGGGTAGAATGGGTAGAATGGGTAGACTTTATGACATGCTTTGTCAGCGCTGTACCTAAACCTTTACCCCAGCAATCAGGGGAAATGTTTAGAGCAACTAGCTCGCCGGCATTTTCTTTGGATAGATCATCGTCTCTCGCTGGGCCATAAACACAGAAACCCGATATGGTGCCATGACGTACAATGACCAGGTTAATGCCGGGCCCTTTTGTTGATATCGCCTCATCCCATTGCAGTGTTTTCTCTGCAACGGACAGTGATTTCAAATATTCATCCGGCATTATTCCCTTATAACCTGAGCGCCATGCTTCTACATGAATTCTTGCAATATGATGGGCGTCATCCCTCGTTGCATTGCGTATGTGCATTTCGCATCCCCCTTAAAGGGGTCAGAGCCCTTTAAGAAGGCCATTCGGCCTCCCGCGCCGACTCTGACCAACCTTTGTATTGAGTTTCTGCTCGATCTTCTCCCTGAAATAATCATTCCCCAATGGGGTTCCCGTTTGCCAAGCTGCGCGTATCGATTTCAAGTCGTCAGAATCAATATGTGTCCTGAACAAATTTTTGTAGGCCACAAGGCGGGCATCTTTTGTCTTTCTCAGGCTTGTGTACAAATTGTGTTCAGTGACAAGACGGTCATCCTTTCCTTGTGCATTATATCGATAACTGCTCCAGCGGTAATGGCCAGGTGATTTGACCATATTGGCTCTGATGGGGTTGAGTTCAATGTAGCGCATGCAAATAAGCAGATATTGGTCATCACTGATCAAAGAGGCTTTGTATCGCCCTTCCCAGAGACTACCACTACTGCCGTAAGTATGATTGATATAGGGCACGTATCGCCTACCGACATATTGCATCATTCGGCTGATTCCCTGTTTATCGTGAGGTGTGGCCAAGATATGAATGTGATTGCTCATCAACACATAGGCGTGGATGTCACAGTGGTATCGTTCAGCAGCCTCTTCTAACCACCCGAGATAGGCCTGATAATCACCGGCCTCAAAAAACACCGGTTCACGGCTGTGGCCTCGTTGTACTATGTGAACCGGTACATCCGGTAAAAAAAACCGTGGTTTTCGTGGCATGTTCTCTGCTCTATCGTGATGACAGCCTAGGTTACCAGCAATTTAGATTTCATTAAAGGGCTCTGACCCCTTAAGCTACCGGTGGTTTTCGTGGCATGTTCTCTGCTCTATCGTGATGACAGCCTAGGTTACCAGCAATTTAGATTTCATTAAAGGGCTCTGACCCCTTAAGCTGACCCCTTAAGCTCCTTAAGCTAGCTGCTTAAGCTTTAAGCTTTACATTACCAACTCACGCAAGGCCGGGTGGACGATTTCCCCGTCTGCCACATTAATACCGCGTAACAGCTCCGCATCGGCTCTCCAATCATCGCGGGCGAGGCGTGAAACATAGGGCATCAACGCCGCACTAAGGGCTTGCGAGGCACTGCGCGGCACCGCCCCCGGCATGTTGGTGACGCCGAAGTGAATCACACCATCGACGACAAAGGTGGGATCGGCATAGGTGGTAGGTCGGGTCGTCTCGATGCAACCGCCCTGATCCACGGCAATGTCGACAATGACGCTGCCCTCGCCCATCTCACGCACCGTATCGGCACCGACCAGATGCGGCGCACGCTGGCCGGGAATCAGCACCGCACCGATCAGCAGGTCGGCGGAGATCACCGCGTCGTGCAGAGCATCCGGGTAGGGATGCAGGGCGGTAACATTGTGGCCCAGGGCGCGCATATGCGCCAGTTTGTCGCGCTGGCGGTCGAATACCGTCACCTCGGCACCCGCGTCTGCGGCCAGCAGGGCGGCGTTGCCCCCGGCCACGCCGGCGCCAAGGATCACCACCCGCCCCCGCTCCGCCGCCGGCAGCCCGCCCAACAAAATGCCCTTGCCACCTTGAGGCCGGTGCAGCAAGTGGGCTCCCACTTGTACCGCCACACGCCCAGCGATGTCACTCATGGGCGCCAGCAGGGGCAGCTGGCCGCTGTCCGTCTGTACCGTCTCGAAGGCCACGGCAGTGAGGCCCACGGCACACAGTTGCTGCATTAATTCACTGGCGGCGGCGAGGTGCAGAAAGGAAAACAGCAGTTGATCCTTGCGCAGCAGGATAACTTCTTCCGGCAACGGCTCCTTGACTTTGACGATCAGCTCCGCACCACCATAGAGGGCTGCCGCATCGGCCAGCAGCTCGGCGCCGGCAGCACGATAACGGGTGTCGTCGTAGCCGCTCTGCACGCCGGCGCCCTGCTCCACCAGCACCGAGTGGCCCTCAGTCACCAACTGCGCCACGGCGGCAGGCACCAGGGCAACGCGGCCTTCCAGGTTTTTTATCTCGCGTGGAATACCAATTCGCATAATTTCTCTCATCTCAACAATGTTAGGAAGCGCTGATTTATTCGTCATTCCGGACGTAACATAGACCCGGACAAAATCGCCTTGTGCGTTGAACGCCCGCAGGATAAACGGAACAAGTAATTCGGTCATTAAATTCGATGTGATATTGGATTCCGGCCTGTGCCGGAATGACATCAGGGAAATTGATCAGCGCTTTCTTTGTAATACCCAAAATACCCAAAATACCCAAAATACCCAAAACCCGACAAAGCCTTTCCGTCGCTTGTTATTGGCTCACGACGCCGCAAGCTCTTCATCACGATTGCGCGGGGCAGATCTTGCGGTAGGACTCGTCATCCAGATATTGCCGCCATTCTTCTGCGCTAAGATTGTCATTCACACGTCGACAGGCCTCCTCCAGCAAATTGTCAATTGGCAATGACCAGACCCGGGCGATACCGAAACCACTGGCGGCAACAATGTATTTGCCATCCGGACTGAACAGTACCGCATTGACATTGTCTGCGCTGTTGAGGCGCGCAAGCTCTTCACCACCGGGTACCGCCCACACCCGAGCCGTACCAACCTGCCCCCCGGTAGCTAGATAGGCGCTATCCGCACTGAACGCAGCCGTGATCACCCGGTTCTCGTGCCGCACACGAAAGACTTCATCGCCATCGGGCAAGGCCCACAGCCGGGCCGTGTTATCACTGCCCGTCGATGCCAGATATTTTCCGTCCGGACTGAAGGTGACACTCTCCAGGCTGCTGTCATGTTCCAGCCGTGCGAGCATTTTCAGTGTAGCCGCATCCCACAGGCGGACACTGTTGTCTCTGTAGGAACCCGAGGCGGTGGCCAGATATTTTCCATCCGGGCTGAAGGCGATGTCCACCACCTTATTCTGAGTAACCGTCGCTAGCTCTTTTGCACTTTCGGCATCCCAGAGGCGCGCAATATTTTCCCCGTCCAGGGTCGCCAATTGCCTTCCCGAGGGGCTGAAAACCACCCTCTCCACTCTTGACGCGGGATGTTTCATACGCTGCAGTTGCTGTCCATCGGCCACCTTCCAGATACGGGCATAACCATCAGCGCTGGCGGTGGCGAGACGTTTCCCATCCGGGCTAAAGACAAGATCCCAAACCGCTTGGGCCTTTTCTTTCCGGAAACGTTCTTTACCACTGGCGACAGTCCAAAGCCGGGTTGTTCCGTCCTCACTCCCCGTCGCCAGGGTCTGGCCATCGGGGCTGAAGGCGACGCCCCGAACCCTGCCTTGATGGCGCAGGCGGTGAACCTCCTGCCAGCCCGTTGTCTCCCAGATGCGTGCGGTATTTTTGTGGCTGGCGGTGGCCAGGTATTTTCCATCCGGGGAGATGGCCAGGGTGGAAGAATGAAAACCTTCGTAGTCCAGTTCCGCGATGGGCCGGGTGAGCAGAACCAGGTTATCGCGCAACACCTTCTCGGCATCCGCCGATGGCCGGCGCCGCATGGCCTCGACCGCCAGCAGGGTGCTGCGCTGCAACAACTCCTTGCCCCCTTCTTTTGCCAAAAAGGCCCACCAGTAATCGCGCCCGTCTGCATGCTGCTTGAGGAGCTGTTGTCTGATTTCAACGGCAGCCCGCAGCAGATTGGCCGCCAGAGTGACCTCGGCCTGTTCCTTCTGTTGCTGATAGGCCAGCCCGCCTCCCCCCCCGCCGACGAGCAGCAGTACGGCCAGCAGCACACGCCGCTTTGCCGACCGACGGTCGGCCTTTGAAGATACGTGCACATGTTTCGTGGCCGTGCTCCCTGACCCCGGCTGCGTCGAGGGAGTCGCCATGAGGCTGGCGATGTCATGCGCCAGCGCTTGCAACGGTGCGGCATCTTCCTCACTGCTCCAGCCCGTAAAATCTGCCGTTTGCAACTGCCTGAACACCAGGGGCGGCTTGGCGTCATCGATCATGATCGGCACCAGTTTTCCGCGCCGGCGTGCCTCGCTGGCCTCGGCCAGCACCCAATCTGAAGCCACCGAATGCCGGGACCAGACGACAATCACACAGCGGGCCTTGCCCAGCGCCGTCTCGATGACCTGGGAAAATTTTTCGCCGGTGCGAATCGCAGAATCCCACCACACCGACCAACCGCGGGTCTCTAACGCCGCCACCAGGGCTTGAACCTGCTCCCGATCCTCGCGGGCGTAACTGATGAAGATATCGCTCACCCCGCCTCCTTCTTCGTCCACTCCGCCATCCAGGCGCTGTTTTCCACCGAGATGGCCGACTCGCAGTCCTCGATGAAACGAATACGCGCCTGCTCACTCTGATCACATTGCTGCCAGCGGACCAGCAGGCCTTCAAGACGCCGGGCGGTGGCCTGATAGCTGATCACCAGATAGCTATGACGCCCGGCATAGAGATAGGCCGCCACCGCCGTCGCCGCCACCCCCAGCACCGCCACCCAGGCCGAGATGGCCCCGGCAAGCCCCAGTCCACCCAGGGCGCCCAGCGCCACCGCCAGACCACTGAAGACCAGACGTGAGCGGTTGCCTTGTCTCAGGGTGCTCAGGTGTTTGGCAGCCATGGGAGTGTAATAACGCTCCACCTGCTCCCTGACCCGTTGCTGGACATAGGTATCGACAGAGAGCGGGCCTTGCGGCAGATGCTTGCGCTTCTCGTCCGCGGACAGGGGTAGCACCATCAAATCCGAGTTATCGTCCTCCAGCAATTGCACCCGATCCAGCAAGTCTTTCCCCGCTTCATCACCCTGATAGGGCGGTACCTGAACCAGGTAACGATAGACCTCCGACTTCAGCGCTTCCGCCACGGAACGTGCCCGCACCCAGCGGCGTTCGATGTCCGGGTTAAGAAACTCCTTGCCGAAAAAGGCGGCGAAGCCGATGGTGACGGCACTGAGGCCGCCAAACAACTGCGTCAACCAGGCGGGCTGCCAGTCGATAGCCTGCTGGCAGAGGGTGCCGAAAACGGCACCCAGTAAGGTGAGCAGCAACATCCACCAGCGCCAGCGGGTCAGAGCGGCCTTTTGCTGCCGCGCCGTGGCAGCGAAACTGCGGTACAGGCCCCAGGTGTAACTGAGGGCCGGGTCATGGTGATGGGTTCTGGGCGTGGGTGAATCCATTTGCCAAATATCCTGTTTTTTATCGGTCTATTGAGTGTGGCATTTTTTCCCGCACGGGTCTCTTTTGTCATTTCAAACTTCCCTTTCCGCATGCATGATGGGGGGGTGATTTAAGCGAGCGCTTTCCGTAATATTACCCTCCATCCCTGCCCCCATTTCATACCCTCAGGAACCTACCCATGAGCGAAACCAAACACTGCAAACTACTGATCCTCGGCTCCGGCCCGGCCGGCTACACCGCTGCCGTCTACGCCGCGCGCGCCAATCTCCAGCCGGTGCTGATCACCGGCATGGAACAGGGCGGCCAGCTCACTACCACCACCGAGGTGGACAACTGGCCCGGCGATTTCGAGGGTGTGCAGGGCCCGGAGCTGATGGAGCGCATGCGCAAGCACGCCGAGCGTTTCAACACCGAAATCATCTTCGACACCATCAACAAGGCCGAACTGATGGAGCGCCCCTTCAAACTGACGGGTGACAGCGGCGTCTACACCTGCGATGCGCTGATCATCGCCACCGGCGCCTCGGCCATGTACCTGGGGTTGGAGTCGGAAGAGGCCTTCAAGGGCCGCGGCGTCTCCGGTTGCGCCACCTGCGATGGTTTTTTCTACAAGGGCAAGCCAGTAGCGGTAATCGGCGGCGGCAACACGGCGGTGGAAGAGGCCCTGTATCTGGCCAACATCGCCTCCCACGTCACCGTGGTGCATCGCCGTGACAAGTTCAAATCCGAAAAGATTCTCTCCGACCAGCTGATCGAAAAAGCCAGCAACGGCAATATCAGCATCGAGTGGAATCACCAGCTGGACGAAGTGCTGGGCGACAACATGGGTGTCACCGGCATGCGCATCAAGAGCACGGAGGACGGCGGCACCAAGGAGATCAAGGTAGACGGTGTCTTCATCGCCATTGGCCACAAGCCCAACACCGACCTGTTCAACGAACAACTGGACATGGAGCACGGCTATCTCAGCGTGCAGGGCGGTTCCAAGGGTAATGCCACGCAGACCAGCATCAGCGGTGTGTTCGCCGCCGGGGACGTCGCCGATCACATCTATCGTCAGGCCATCACCTCGGCCGGCTCCGGTTGTATGGCGGCGCTGGATGCGGAGCGTTATCTGGACAACCAGGAATAGTTGGCGGCCAAGCAACCACCTGAAACATAATTCCGTTAGAGAGACTAATGGAAAAACAAAACCGCCGCGCCCCGAAAGGGACGCGGCGTTTTTTATGCCGCTACAGGCATCTCGACAATAACGTCAGCTTTTCCTTTCCCAACGCCAGCTCAATGCCCAGCTGTAACTCTGGTCGATGGCTTGCTGTATACCACCAGACTTCACCCAGCCGGAAATCCGCCAGTCATAGCCAACTGAACCAGTGATCAATGTTCCCACTTCGCCATTGCCGGTGATGTCATAGTTGCTTTCCAGGTGGGACACCGTCACCACGATATTGCATTGCGTATCGGGGTCTTCACTACAATCAGCGACTGTGCTTGAACCCAATTGAGACAGCTGATCCCAGTACAGCTCATCAAACTGCTCACGCCGCCAGGGGATTTCATCGTTAGGCAACAAAACGGGAAGGGTAA
>JALTPW010001034.1 GCA_026999335.1 Chromatiales bacterium | reverse complement strand
GCCATCACTTCCCAGCCCCAGAAATTATTTATCCGATCAAGAATAGCGGTTGCCCCTGCATAACCTTCGTTCTGCATCTCCTTAATCCAGCGCGGATGGAAGTAACGGGCGCGCAATTCAGCGGCCAGAAAATGTTCCATTGTTTGCATTTTTTCAGTATCTTTTTTTCGCAAGTTGGAAACAAACATCTCTGGTGTCTTGCCATCGATGTTGCGCACTGCTAGCGCAATACCACCAAAATATTGGAACGGATCATCATTGGTGAGCAGGGCATAAAGGTTGGTAGAGCGTGAAAACACCACACCGTCTGTGCCCGACAATGTTTGCTCATAGAGGTTGACGCCCTCTGCCCGTTCACTCCAGCGGTTTTCATCAGCACCGAAGGCAACGCCCATCCGGCGGGTGTAAAGGTCAGCAAGTTTGCTGTCTTTTTCCCAGGTATCAGATGCCAAGGCTGCTCCTTCCAATCCGGTGCCGTAGTTGCCGCTTTCGTTGGAGAAAATACGTACGCTGGAAAGGTAACGCGCATCTTGTTCGGTCTTGCCCGTTTTGAGCAGTGATTGATAGACTGCTTCGCTGTTTCTGTACACCGGGTTGCTTTCTTCTTTCAATGCTGAAATATCTTTTATCGCCTGTGCAATACGTAACATCACATTGGGGAAAGCATCGCGATAAAGCCCGGTAGCTGACACCACCACATCGACGCGTGGACGCCTGAGTTCACTGGAAGGAATAATCCCGGTGCCGACTATGCGGCCATTTTCATTCCATACAGGACGAACCCCCAGCGCTGCCAGAATCTGTGCTTCCAGTACACCATGGTGACGCATGGTTTCCAGTGACCACAAAGAAAAAGCCAGTTTTTTAGGATATCTACCGTGACGCTGATAATAATCGGCGATAATCTGCTCCGTCAATTGACTGCCAACCTCCCAGGCGTTACTCGTCGGCACCCTGTCTGGGTCAAAGCCAATTAGGTTACACCCGGTAGGTACTGCATCGGGATTGCGAACCGGGTCGTTACCGTTACAAGGGGCAATGAACTCACCATCAAGAGCACGCAACAGGTTTGATGTCTCCTGCAGTGAATGAAAACGCTGCCAGTAGTCACGGGCTGTTGTGATCTGCTGGACAAAGCTGTCAGGTGGTTTATTGTCGGGTTGATCGACAATGAAGTGTTTTAACATCGCATAGCCGGGCAGTGCCGTCAGTTTGACAGCGTTATATTTATCCATCTGTTCCGCTTCAGCTGTTGACCATCCGTTGTCTCGTTCATATTCCGCTGCCCGATCGGCAAAACCAATTTTCTCGCCGTTATTTCCCAGCATTTGAACAATTGTTGTTAACACATGATCTTGAGGTGGGGAGTTTCCGAAGGTGTGCAACCCCAGAGGCTGTGCCTGGCTTGCAACATCCTGCAGGATATCTTGTACCTGAGCGAGATGAAGATCCAGATCATTCACAAGATTTACCTTGTTGATATCCAAATCACCCAGCAAACCTTCACTTTCAACAATTTCGATAATTCGCCTGCTATTGGCTTCAAGTACACTGCCTTCGTCTAACATTACTCGCTGGTTGATCAGCTCCTGCAACTCGCTCAACTCGCGATAAACACCAGCTAGGGCAAACCCCGGGGTTAGATGACTGATCATGGCCGCGCTGCCACGGCGCTTGGCCTGCATTGCTTCTCCGACATTGTCGATAATATAGGGGTAGATGATTGGGGTATTGCCGATTGCCAGATTACCGGGATCCCAGGCCCAGAGACCACGCTCTTTCCCGGGTAGCCACTCTTGCGATCCGTGGGTGCCAAAGTGAATAATCGCATCGGCGCCGTATTGTCTGGTGACGTACAGATATACTGCCAGGTAGTAGTGATTTACAGGTGTAATCATACTGTGATACAGGCTGGCCTTCTCGTCTTCTCCGTCGGAACGAGAAGGCTTTGGCAGTACAATCAGGTTGCCGAGTTTTATTCGTGGAATAATGAAATATTGCTTACCGCTACGCTCGGTCAGCAGTTTATTTTGGTCTGGAGTTCCCCAGCGCTGATTGATGCTGTCCCGGATTTCCCGGGGGATAGTAGCAAACCACGATTCATAGTCTGACAGGGAAAAATAGTCAGCATATCCTTTGTCAATCAAGTGGCTGGCATCTTCCTTGCGATAGACGGGACGCAGTAACATATTCGCGCCTTCGATGAAAAACTGTTCGTCAGCTGTATTGACGGTATAACCAGCTTGTTGAAGGCTGTCGACACTGTTTTTTAACGATGTGGGGACATTCAAATAAGCTGCACCGATATTATGCTCTCCAGGCGGGTAGTTCCACACCATGACGGCCAATTTTTTTTCGCCATTTTCAAGATGAGCCAGCCTGGCGTGTTTCACGGCGCGTTCTGCCAGTATATCGAGTTGTTCGGGTATCGCCGTTTTACGTCCCTTATCGGAATTTGCTGCGAGGATAACAGGGTTAATTGTACCGGCGGTTTCCGGCATTACCAGAAAAAACGCCGTCATCATGGGGCTGATGCCGCTATGATCGGCACGATACTCATCAACTGTTCCCTGATAATTGATTGCCTGGATAACAGGGATATTGAGTTTTGCAAACTCCTGTCTATGCTTCTCTGCGTAATGAATGGTACGGTAGTTGATCACGATATCCGGCTTGGCTAAAGGATCCATTAGCAGGGAAAGGTAGTTGCTCTCTGCATCGATGCTCTGCTCAAACACGCCGTAGGCAAAAGCCCCCATTGATTCGAGTCGTGCAATCAAACCATCAATGACTTCCATATTATCGGTCTCAAGCGCCGCGCGATGGAAAGTGACCGCTACCATTGGTTTGTCATTCTGGCGGCTCAGTAACTTGAAAAATGCTGAGCTATCACTGCCAATCAGCGCTTCGGCAGGATCTTGTTCAGCGCTATGCGTGTGCACGGCATTCACTGTTGGATGGTAATACCCTGTACCGGGCATAGGAATTGCAGTAGCTGCTTGCTCGTTACTCAATGAAAAAATACTTGAGGCAATAAAGATACCGAGATTTTTAAAGTTTTCCCTGCCGCCATTGATATAATAGGCAGCCAACGCCTGGGCTTGATCTGCCGTAATGTTAGCATTCGATTTACCTTTTGGATCGCGCAGGGAAATTATGGATGTTGTTTTATCTTGTTCAAAAATATCGGTATAACGGTCGAAGTTTTTTTGGCTGTCGAGCTGGCTCATCCCCTCCAGCAAGATCAGATCATACATCGTCATCAACTCGATGAAGCGGGCATGGTTCAACTCTTTTTTGCTATGGGTGTTCACTGTAATATTAAACCTGCCCAGACTCTGTTCCAACAGATTCAGGCGGCGTTTATTGGTGTGGCCAATATCCATTAACAAGACTTGTTTTGTAGCTTTTTCCGTAGGCTCAGCAAGTTTTGCTGTAGTAGAAAATGAAGATATATGCTCGACACCTGATGACAGGATGGAGTTGTCGGCCGAGGATCCGTTCACTGTTACCAGCAAAGTCAGCATGGCGATCAGCAATATTGATTTCATATACATAGGGAGGTTACTCACTGGAGGAGACGATGGTTCTGTCGTGTTTCAATATCCGTCTTTAACTCATCGATTACCATTTTGACGCCTTTCCAGAAGCCAAAAACGGGATTATCCTCCTGACCCAAAGACGTACATTCAGCGATTGCGCCCGCGGCAAGTTGATCCAGTTCTGCTATGCGCTGTTTTGTCATGATGTTTACTCTTTATCTGTCATTGGTGTGGTTTCCGGCACGTAGATCATTGAGCCATCCTTTAATCGATAGGCCACGCCGGCTCGTGACCCTTCACCCTGCCCAATTTCACCACTGGATTTATAGTGTTCAATTTTTTCACCCTTTTTGACAATGATCTCCATGTCTGCCTGGCCGGGATTCTTGATCACCGTCACATCATCTGAAGAGAAGGGGTTCATGGGGTTCTGGGCGATAGCAATAAGCAGTGCGGCAATAACCACCAGGAAAACATCCACCAGATTGGCGACTGAAAGCATGGGGTTAAGCGCTTCATCTTCATCCAGCAGCAGTCTCATGACGATTTCTCCTTTCTCAACTCAGACTGCTTTGCCAGACAAACCTGAAGGTCATTCAACTCACCCACGAACCAACGTTTCTTGACGCTGGCGGTCCAAAAAGTGATGGAGGCGGTCATGAGTCCAAAGATCACTGCGGCGAAGGCAACAATGAGATTTTCACTAATGCCCTGAATGTTGCCATCGGCCAGTGCTTTCAAAGCAGGGCCCATGGGAATCATGGTAGCCACTAACCCCAACATCGGAGCTATACGGGTGACAATGCGCTGATTTTCCAACTCTTTGATCGCGAATATCTCAAGGTCTGTCACGGTTTTCCCTATATTGTTCTGATAGTGACTGAACAAACGGTAGCCTTTTACCGGGCGGGGACGCAGGACAAATTTATGACCTGTCAGCGAGTCAATCGCCTGGCGATAGTGATGGCCATTACGCCCTCTTTGCAGATACTGTGCGGCGAAATAGCCAAGGATAAAGAAAGCGTAGAAAAACAGCAGTGTGATCACCAGCAACACCGGTGGCAGTAGCAATCCGGATAGCTGATACATCAGTGTCTCGATTTGTGTGGTATTCATCATTTTTTCTCCTTGTAAAATCAATCAATTAAAGAATTCATCTTCCTCTATATGTGGGAATGGCCATTGTCATGAGGGAAAAGGAATGGGAGTTTATGAGGAGGGGGACGGTCAGGGAAAGGCAAGGCAGTCATTGGCCACCCCCTACTTCAACATAGGACATCATGCCCTGTGTGGCGTGAGGCAAAATATGGCAGTGAAACAACCAGCCACCCGAACGACCTCTTAGATTTCTATCAAGGTCAGCGCTAATAATGGCATCCAGGCCGCCATAGGCGACGGTCTCTTCCTTTGTCCGTCCTGCTGAATCAAACCTAACGGCCACTCTGACCGTTGTGGTGGTTCCGCTCATACCAGGGCGGCGTGGCAGATCGACGGTATCTTTGTTTTCGAGATAAGGTGCCGGGCTTGCTGAAATCACTGTGCCTTCGGCGTCTTTGGTGATGGTCTCCAGCACCTGAAAAAAGAACCCGTGTAGGTGAAAGGGATGGTCGATGGCAGTGGTATTTACCAGATTCCATATCTGGGTTTCACCGACCCCGGCATCGGGTGCATCTTGTGGTGTCAGCTCGGCAAAGGTCTTTCCATTGATGAGAAAGCTGACATTGCTATCGGCATCGGGCGTGCCATGGCTGAACTCAAATGTCTGTTCAATCGCATCGGTAATATCGATGGTTTCTATGGTGCGTAGTGTTTCGGGTAAGGCTAGTGTGTCGGCGGATTTCCCTGAAGAGTCGCTCTCTATAAACACCAGGGTCATCAACGGGAACCGAGCATTGCTCGTGCCGCTTTTTTTACGGTAGACGGTCAATTCACTGCCGAGCTTTCCCACCGGTGTCAACACAATGTCTGCACGCTCACCAGGAACCAGGGTGATATCATCAAGGCCGGTGATCGCTTTTTCCAGCAAACCACCATCACCACCCACCCGGATCAGTTTGTGCTCCGGCACTTCTATCCGCATATAACGTTCATTGGCAATATTGACCAGCCGCCAGCGTAGCGGCTCAGCGGAGATCACCTCCATTTTTGGCAACTCCAGGCCGTTAACCAACCACAAGAGTTTGCCGTCACCTTGCGGGGATATTTCACTGCTCGCTTCGATGCGAATGTCATCCAGAATCAAGATATCCTGCTTGATGTCACTGAGCGGTTTCAGGTGTGGCTGCTGCGAGATGTCATCCGACACCAGCAACGCCCCGGCCAATCCCATCTCCACCTGTACGTCGGTGCGCACATGGGGGTGATACCAGAACAGCGAAGGGTCATTGACTGTGAATTCATAGCGAAATGATTGACCGGGCTGTACCGGGTGTTGTGACAAGGTCGAGCCATCCATATCCGCCGGCACACGCAGACCATGCCAGTGTATGGTTGTCGGTTCGGGAAGATTATTAGTGAAATGTACGATGAGAGTGTCGCCGATATTGGTTTTGATCACCGGACCGGGAACCACGCCGTTATAGGTATAGACCCGCGAAAAAACACCCTGGGCAATTTCAATAGTGCTTTCTTTCGCTTGCAGATTGATCTCCACAATGCGTGGATCCGGATTGATGTCCTGAGCGATCTGTAAGCTGCGAACATTCTTGCTCACGATATCCTGCGTTTTCTCATTGCGCGGCTCGTCTTGAGAACATCCCGACAACAGTATTAATAGCGGTGTGATGGCACAAAACAATGCGCTGTTATAGCTAGTGAAAGTCATAAAAATTTCCTCGGAAACAGGATCCGTGTTTCTCTTTCGCTTTCGTTATATTTGTAAGAGATAGAGAGACACGAGTGATTCCATATCAGTTGGCCGTCACCGTGAACGCGACCT
>JALTPW010001033.1 GCA_026999335.1 Chromatiales bacterium | reverse complement strand
GTTTTATGTTGGGCGTTGAACACCTACATTATAACCTTCCGTGAGGCCTACTTCCTTTATTTATCAGCTAGTTACGCGCTGCTTCAGTGCAAATTTGAACTCCGAAACTTGAGTTCTAATTGTTCAGGCAAATGATCGATTAGAAATTTCTGAACGCCATACCAAGGCATTCCTTCTACGGTTTCAAGCTTTTCCCGGATAGCGCTATCGGCTCGCAAGGCCTCAATTGCCCGCTGCTCGATGTTCGCCATAACATCCACCGATTCATCGTCTTCCACCTCTGCCGGGGCTAATTCTCCTGTGTTATATGCTTCAGGAATACGCGCTGTCGTCGCGACCTGCCTCATAACCGAGAAGGTACTACGCAGTGTTTGCGCATAGGTCTGGCCAGCAGGCTGGGTGTAGCCATGGTCACGCATCGAGAACATCTTCTCAAACGACAGTGCGCGAATGCTGACTGGATAGGGTTTACCGCCCACCGAACTCCAAAATACACCCTGACCGGGAATTGGCTCGTTGAGAAGTGAACTCAACAAATCGTCGCTGAAATGGGCGTTGGCTCTTTTCAGCGAGGTGAGATCCGCCGCTGACAACAGGTGAAAGATGAACCAATTGTCACCCTGACTGAGAATCTCTACAGGAATGCTGCCCGGTTGTTGGGTGATCAGTAGCGCGCCCAGGTCGTACTTACGACCCTCCTTCACCCAGGCGATATAGGGTTCGGCAGCCGGTGCATTTTCGTTCAGCACCGACTGCGCCTCTTCGACGACTGCGATTGTCGGGATCGTCTTGGGATCGGCCTCTGTAAACTCCTGCTGGTTTCGATCGAAAATCCGGCGGAGGATCAACCCTGAGAGCACCAGCGACTGGCCGCCGCGCATCTGGGAAACGTCAATGACGCACAATTTTCCTTCGGATAAGGCATGAACCAGCATGTCCATGAGTTGACTGCTTTTATCATGCAGCATACGGACAATCCGTGTCATATTACCTCTGGCGGCAAGAGCCTCGGCTTCTTGATTTCTTGGGTTTAGATCAAGCAAGTTGCAAATTTCTTCGAGATCCGCAGTGTTACCATTTTCATCGATCAAGTTCACTAGCGATTCCCACCGCGCCTGAGGAAGCCCCCTAAGCTTCGTGACGTTTTGTTGGTCTTGGCGCTCTGGGGGCAATGAGATGGCAATAACATCCACTGGTCGCAATCGCCGTATATCGAGCCGGATACCACCAGCCACGAATGATTGATAGAAAGGGCTAGGATTCTTGCGTTCTGTAAAAACCACCAGCTTATCTTCAAGATTTGGCACGTCGCACAACCCCGGCCGACCCTTATCGTCTGGCCAAAAGTACTCTCCATCGGGGTCGAAGATGACCGTACCTACAGGTACACGTTTCCCCCCACGCTTGGTGACATGGGGCGTAGTCTCGTAAAGCTTGCTGAACAGCAGCTTATTGAGGTTCGACTTACCGAAACCGGCCCGGGCGAACACGAAGCTGCGGCGGGATACCAGTGAGTCTATGGGAAAACGAACCATAACTTCAGGTGGGACGATCTGCATCCACTCCTGGGCTTCGAACTGCGCGTTGCCAGCGGCATAGATGTACTCACCAAAGGCTAGATGCCCTATGGGCGCACCATCGATATTGTGTCCAGCGATTTCGCGTAACACATCGCTCGCGGGGAAAGCCACTTTACTACCGACATGTGGAAGGCGGCGATGCGACGGGACGAAGGTTAGGCCACTGCCATTCTTACGCAAGACCCCAAGCACGCGGATATTGACCCGGTACTTGAGATACTGCTCTCGGAGGTCTTCCGGGATTGGGCGTTCCTCTCGTACTGCCCGGATGTTGAACTCTTCTCCTGACCCGAAGGAAAGCTTACCCTCAGAGGAAAAGGATGCGATACGCCCCAACACGGCCTCGTCGGGCGTCTCGAGTTGAACAAGGAGGAACTGTCCATGCATAGGGATATTCTGGAACTCGTTCCGATACGGCAACACCAAGTCGGCGTGGAATTCCATGCCACCTTGCTGAAAACCCCGAAAGATGC
>JALTPW010001032.1 GCA_026999335.1 Chromatiales bacterium | reverse complement strand
GTCAGCGGGGTGGTGCGATACCAGTGCGACTCAAGGCCATTCACGGCTGCTTCGCCTTGCCGGGTCAATCGGCGCTGGCAGGCGGGGAGTCATTGAATTGCATGCGATACAGGGCTGCATAATCCCCCTCCGCCGCCAACAGATCGGCATGGCGACCGGACTCGACGATGCGCCCACCACGCAGTACGAGAATCTTATCGGCGCCTTCCACGGTGGAAAGGCGATGGGCGATCACCAGGGTGGTGCGGCCCTTCATCAGCACATTCAACGCGGCCTGAATGTGACGCTCGGACTCGCTGTCCAGTGCCGAGGTCGCCTCGTCCAGAATCAGGATCGGCGCATCCTTGAGCAACGCGCGGGCAATGGCGATGCGCTGACGCTGGCCACCGGAAAGCAATACGCCCTTGTCACCCACCAGGGTATCCAGCCCCTGTGGCAGCTCGCGGATAAACTCCATGGCGTGTGCCGCTTCGGCGGCGCGAATCACCTCCGCTTCATCGGCACCGGCCAGCGCACCATAGGCAATGTTGTTGCCGATGGTGTCGTTGAAGAGAATGATGTCCTGGCTCACCAGGGCGATCTGCGCACGCAGGCTGGCGAGGCTCAGCGCCTGGATCGGAATACCATCGAGGCTGATCTCACCATCGCCCAGATCATAGAAACGCGGCAACAGACCCACCAGGGTCGACTTGCCGCTGCCGGAACGGCCGACAATCGCCACCACCTGCCCCGTCTCAGCGGTAAAACTCACGCCATCCAGTACCTTGCCCTTGTCCGGATCATAGGTAAACGCCACGTCACGGAATTCGACCCGCCCCTGGCTGCGGTCGATGCGCCGTGTACCGGTATCTTTCTCGCCGTCCTCATCCAACAGGAAAAAGACACTCTGTGCCGCAGCGATACCCTGTTGCACGATGGACTGTATCATGGTCAGGCGTTTCATCGGCGCCAGCAGCAACATGCTGGCGGTGACAAAAGCCATGAAGGTGCCGACACTCAAGGATTCGAGCATGGCATCCGAGGTGGCGATAAACAGAATCACCGCCAGCCCCGAGGCGCCGAGAAACTGTGAAATAGGCACACTCAGAGCGCTGGTGATGGCCATCTTCATGTTCTGTGCACGGTTGTATTCATTGGCCTCGCCGAACTGCCGTTCCTCGAAGGCCTGGCCACCAAAGATTTTCACCACCCGATGACCCTCGGTAATCTGCTGGGACAGCTGCGACACGTCGCCCATGGAATGCTGAATACGCTTGCTGATGCGACGAAAACGCTTGCTGACAAACACCACCAACACGGTGATTAACGGGCCGAGAAACAGAAACACCGCCGCCAGTCGCCAGTTGGTGTAGAACATGAAGCCCAGCAGACCGAGGATGGTCAGACTGTCGCGCACCACGACGGTCAACGCCGAGGTGGCCGCCGAAGCCACGCGTTCGACGTCGTAGATCAGTTTCGAGGTCAGCTGGCCTGCGGCGTTGTTGTCGTAAAAGGCCGTCGGCAGGCGCATCAGCTTGGCAAACATTTGCTGGCGCAGGTCGTGAATAATCTTGCGCCCCACCTTCTGCATACCGTAAGTGGCAGCAAAGCTGGCGAGGCCGCGAATCATGAAAATGCCCAGCAGCGCCCAGGGAATCCAGCGAATCACGTCCGGATCCCTGTCGACAAAACTGCCGTCCAGCATGGGCTTCATCAGCCAGGCAAAACCGGTCTCGGTGGCGGCCACCACGGCCATGCCGAGAATAGCGAACAACAAGATCGGCCAGTCGCGCCAGGCATAGCCCAGCAGGCGCCGGTAGATCTGCCCCGGCGTTTGCTGTTGCCCAGTCTGACCGGCCGGATACTGGGTGCGGGAATCGGCAGGCATAATGCGGAAACCGCTATTCTTCGTTGGATTTGACGGTGGCGAAATTGAGATGCACAAAGCCCAGTTGACGCGCCGCGTCCATGACCGTGATCACGGCCTGGTGAGGGGTCTGCGCATCGGCACTGAGAATGATCGGCGGGTCCTTGCGCTCGCCCGCCATTTCCTGCATGGCCTTCTTCAGCGTCTCGATCTTGGTATTGATGACTCGCTTGCCGTTGACGTAAAAAGTGCCCTCGGCATCGACGATCACTTCCAGGGAAAAATCATCCGCGGGCGCCACGTTGGCAGCCGCCTGCGGCAGCACGATCTCGATTTCGGATTCACGCTCAAACGTGGTGGAGACCATGAAGAAGATCAGCAGCAGGAACACCACGTCGATCAGTGGCGTAATGTTGACATCCAGTTCTTCCTTGCGGCCAGAACCGATATTCACGGCGCGGAATCCCCGGCATCACTCTCACGTTCACCGTGGATCACCTCGACCAGTTTGATGGCCTCCTGCTCCATGAACACCACCAGACCATCGATGAGGCCGCGGAAATAGCGATAAAACATCAGGCTGGGAATCGCCACGGAAAGCCCCGCCGCGGTGGTGATCAATGCCTCGGAGATACCGCCGGCCAGCACCGCGGGATTGCCCACGCCCTGCGAGGTAATCACGCTGAAAACCTTAATCATGCCGATGACGGTGCCCAGCAGGCCCAGCAGCGGCGTAATGGCGGCGACGGTGCCAAGAGAATTCAGGTAGCGTTCCAGCTCGTGCACCACGTGGCGACCGGTTTCCTCGATGCTTTCCTTCATTACCTCGCGATCATGTTTCATGTTCGCCAGGCCCGCAGCGAGGATACGCCCCAGTGGCGACCCCTTACGCACGGTCTCGATCTGCTCCGGGGTCAACTGACCTTTGGCATGCAAGTGCCAGATCTGCGCCACCAAGTGTTTGGGGGTGATACGTTTACGCTGTAGTGACCACAGTCGTTCACCAATGATAGCCAGGGCGATAATGGAACAGAGAATGATCGGCAGCATCAGCCAGCCACCGGATTGCACGATCTCGAACACGTTGAATTTTCCTTGCTTTCAGATTGGGCGTTACTGTAACAGAGACGCCGTTTAGCCGGAAGATTCCGTGCGCCACACCCTGCTTTCTTTTCGCCACCGTCAGGTGGGCAGCGTCCACCAACACATCACTTTGGTCTATGCACGGTTTGCAGAAAAATCGATTGGACGTAGGAGCGGGCCATGCCCGCGATAGCCTTGCTTTTAGCACAGAGGTACAGGATCCGGATATTGTGAGAGCCGTTGCTTTTCGCGGGCATGGCCCGCTCCTACCCCAGACTTGTGTTTGCCACTAAGACAATGGGGCAAAACGCTACCTGATTACCCATGAAGCGCAGCCATGCCATAGTGTTTAAAGCAGGCAATAAATTCAATAGGTTACGTTATGCCATTGCAATGTGCTCGTCCTGAGATGGTGAAAATTACTATCATGGCGATCAAATTATCACTCCTTTTGGCTACACCAATAAGTCGAGACTACGCATGCATTGGACTTACCAAGTTATATTGGTTTATGCAATGGCTGCGCTTCGTGGGTAATCAGGAAACGCTACCCGCCGGATTCGTCCGGCAAGCGGTGCCAATAACGCCGTGCGGATTGCCGCCAGGTATCCACCAGGCGAAGCCCCTCTCTCCCACCGAGCCGAAAACGGATCGCCCCGTGACGGGCACTGTCGAGCAGACGGATATCCCGCCGTCGATAACGCTCGGCGATATCGTCCTTGGGGAAGTCATAGCGGTTACGATAGCCCACCGGAAACAGAGCGAACTGTGGCGCCACGGCATCGATAAAGGCCTCACTGGACGAGGTTCGGCTGCCATGGTGCGGCACCACCAGTATATCGGCGGCCAATCTGTCGGGCTGGCTCGCCAGCAAATGTGTCTCGGCCGGTAACTCGATATCACCGGGTATCAGCACACTGCCACCGGTGGTCGTCACCCGCAGCACACAGGAGCGGTTATTGCCTTGCCGACGACCAGCGGCGAAATCCGCCTGCGGATGCAACAGCTCAAAATCGACCCCGTCCCACTCCCAACGCATACCACCAAGACAGGGCTCGGCCCCCAGCTTTGCCAGCCGCTGCGGCACACTGCTCAAGACCTGTGCTGGCGGCAGTTCGGCGGCCAGCGGCAGTGCACCACCGATGTGGTCGTTGTCACCATGACTGACGATGAGCAGATCCAGCCCCGTCAGCCCCCGCTGGCGCAAAAAAGGGGCGACCACCGCCTCGCCGGTATTGAAACCGCTGGGAAAGCGCGGCCCCGTGTCGAACACCAATACATGGTTGTGGGTGTGCACCACCGCCGCCAGCCCCTGGCCCACGTCCAACAAGGTGAATTCGGCCTCACCGGGCGCTGGCATCGGGGGCCGCACGACCAGTAAGGGCAACAGCCATACCCAGCCCAGCCAACGGGCCGGAAAGCCGCGAGGAAAAATCAGCAGTATCACCCCGACCAGCCCACTGGCCACCGCCCACGCCGGTGGCGCTGCTTGTGTCCACTGTGCCAGAGACCACGCCCCCAGCCACTCCAGCATCCACCACAGGGCCGACAGGCTCCACGCCGCGGCACTCAGCAACCAGCCACCCAAGGTGGGAAACAGCAGCCACAACAGGCTCCCCAGCAGGGTCAGCGGCACCGTGAGCAGACTCACCCAGGGCACCGCCAGCAGATTGGCCAGCGGCGCCACTAGCGAGGCACGCTGAAACAACAGAATCAGCAGCGGCAACAGACCCAAGGTCACCACCCACTGCACCCGTCCCCAGCTGCGCCAGCCACGTGTGCCGCCAATCCTGCCCGACATGCCGAGCAGGATCGCCGCCACGGCGGCAAAGGAAAGCCAGAAGCCCGGTGCCAACACCGCCAGCGGATCGATCACCAGCACCACCAGCAAGGCCAGCGCCAGCAGTGACGAGGGGCGGGTTTGACGTTGTAGGATCAGCGCCAGCATCACCACCGCCACCATCGCCAGCGCACGCTGGGTGGGCACGGCAAAACCGGCCAGTGCGGCGTAAATGGTCGCCGCCAGCAGGGCCGCCACCGCCCCGGCCTTGGGCGCGGGCCAGCACAGGCTGGCACGGGCGGAGCGGCTCCACAGCCAGCGCATGAGGAAAAAAACCATCCCTGACACCAGCCCTACATGCAGGCCGGAGATGGCCAGCAGGTGATTGGTGCCGGTACGGATCAACATGTCCCACTGCGCATCCTCGATGGCCGAGCGATCCCCCACCGCCAGCGCCGTCACCAGCCCGGTCTGCGGATGCCCGGCGAGTGTGCTGCGAATACCATCACGCAAAGTCTGGCGCAGGCGGTCAACGACATGGCCGGAGGCCGCCTGCAGGCGCTGGTTTTCGTCATCGGCCTGTGCCTTGCGCACATAGCCCTTGGCACGAACACCCTGGCCAAACAGCCAGCCCTCGTAGTCAAAGCCACCGGGATTCATGAAACCATTGGGCTGTTTGAGACGCAGCCGCAAGCGCCAGCGCTCACCCACTCGCAGGGGCGGCGCATCACGGTACCAGTTCAGAAGGAGTTTACCGGGAAGACTTTCCGTTGAACGATCTGTTGCACGAAAGGATCCATCAGCAAGCCACAGTCGCTCGGCTTGAAACTGAAAGCGGCTGCGATGCCCGAACGAGTCTGGCAGGGAGACAATCGCCCCTTCTACCAGCACATCCCGCCCCTCCAGCACAGGATTCAATCCACCGGCGGACATGGAATGCCCCACAGCAACGGCCCAGAGAAAACCCAATAGGGCAAACCCGGCCACGCGCACCAGCGTGAACCGCACCATTGGCGTCAGCCAGAGAAACAGCAAGACGGCGAGCAGCAACAACGGCCAGCGCCGATCCGGCAGACTGGCCAACTGCTGCAACATCCATGTTCCAGTCAGAAAACCCAGCGCCGCGGCGCGCATGTCCCTGCATCTCCCTGATCATTTTCTGCATCCGTGCTTTCAGGACGGAGCAGAAACTGAAAGTGATGTGACCTAACTCCGTGAATAGTACCTTGATTACCCTGGTGGAGTACTCGCCCTAAAAGATGGATAATAATGTGACGCTATATAATCCATACCCCAACCAGGCATCCCCGAGCTTCAATGCCCAGACACATCATCAAACGCTACCTGCCGGATCCGCAAAAAATCCGTAATCACAAGTGTCTGCGCTGCCTGGGCCCTTTGCTGCACGACCCCAATATCCTGCACCTGAATCGCCGTTCCGTTTCCGGCGCCTTCGCCGTTGGCCTGTTCTTCGCCTTCTGGCCGGTGCCGTTGCAGATGTTGCTGGCCGCCATCGGCGCCATCCTCGTCCGCGTCAACCTGCCCATTTCCGTCACCCTGGTATGGATCAGCAACCCCATTACCATACCGCCCATCTTTTATTTTTCCTATCTGGTGGGCACCTGGGTGCTCGGCACGCCGGCACTGGGGGTTGAGTTCGAATTTACCGCCGAATGGGTCGCCCGGGAACTGTCACTGATCTGGAAGCCGCTGTTTCTGGGCAGTCTTATCTGTGGCACCATCAGCGCCGCAGTGGGCTATGTCACCATCCAGATTATCTGGCGGCGGCTGGTGCAGCGCAGCTGGAATCACCGCTGCCA
>JALTPW010001031.1 GCA_026999335.1 Chromatiales bacterium | reverse complement strand
TATGGTGGAAGACCACGAGATCGCAGAAACTCTGCTTGCCGTGCAGGGTAACTGGGAGCGTGCCGCGCAGCGGCTGGTGGATCTGGCCAACCAATACGGTGGACGGGACAATATCTCGGTGGTGATCGTTGGTGTCGGGCCACCGTGCGGGAAAAACTAAACTATCACCGACTAAAAGTAGGTGGGTTAGCGTATTCGGTAACGCACACGATGCGGTTCGCTACCGCTCACCAGCATCCTACAGTGACGACTGAAACAACTTGCCTTTACATACCTTCAACAACTCAGACAACAAGCGGCACGGATTCAGGTTATATTTAACTTGCTGAGTAAACACTCCCGCCCCAAGGGGTGGGGGTATTGGGAGAAATTCACCCGCTATGCATTGTTCAACGCTTGTTCGCGGCACCAAAAGTAGGCGCTTTTCTTAAAGAATCTACTTTTGGTCGGCGAGCGGAGGGAAATTGACGCCTCAGGGATTAAAACAGAAAACATCGTGCGCACGGCGCACGCTACAAGCAGGAGTAGTGTGCGCCATGCGCACAACACGCGCCTGTGATGAACTGTTCTACGCCGTTACATATAACGTGCCGAGCCAACATTCCCGCCCCAAGGGGCATTGCCCCCTCAGAGATTAAAGTAACAGAGTAGAATTATTAATAGAAAATAAAAAATCACTGACGCACCCGGATAAAAGACATGGCAACCGAGATCGAACGAAAATTTCTCCTCCTCGACGACAGCTGGCGGGCTGATGCCGATGCCGGTATATCCATGCGCCAGGGCTATCTCATCGGCGCCAAACGGGCCTCGGTGCGGGTGCGTGTCAGTGGTGAGCACGCCCATCTCAATATCAAGAGCGCCACCCTCGGCGTGGAGCGTCAGGAGTATGAGTACGGGATCCCTCTCGCCGATGCCGAGGAGCTGCTCGATACCCTTTGTGAACGGCCGCTGATCGAAAAAACCCGTTATCATGTGCGCCATGGCAAACACACCTGGGAGATCGATGTTTTCAGCGGCGACAATGCAGGCCTGGTGGTGGCTGAGATCGAGCTTGATAGCGCCGATGAAAACTTTGCGCGACCCGACTGGCTGGGTGAAGAGGTGTCGCACGACAAACGCTATTACAACGTCTGCCTGGTCACGCATCCCTATAAAAACTGGTAGTTTCTTTTTTCTTTCCGCGCTGCTTATGCTGCTCAGTGCTTGCACGCGCGCGCCGGACGACACGCTGCGTTTTGGTCTCGCCAGCGCCCCGGTGACACTGGATCCTCGTTTCGCGACCGACGCCACCTCCACGCGTATCAACCGCTTGCTGTATGCACGGCTGGTGGATTTTGATGACCGGCTGATGCCTGCACCGGCCCTCGCGGACTGGCAGCGGTTGTCGCCGATCCACTACCGTTTCCACCTCGGCGATACGGGCCGGGAATTTCACGACGGCAGCCGCCTTACCGCCCGCGACGTCAAGGCCACCTACGACTTCATCCTCGACCCGGCCAATGCCTCGCCGCACCGTGCCTCGTTGATGTTGATCGAGCGCATCGAGGTCATTGATGGCGACACTATTGACTTTCATCTTTCCCGGGTCGATGTGTTATTTCCTGCCTATCTGGCCATCGGCATTCTGCCGGCGCAGCAGATGGCCGCCGGGCGTGCCTTCAGTCGCGATCCACTGGGCAGCGGGCCATTCCGTTTCCGCGCCTGGCCCGATGACGGTCATTTGCAACTGCTGCGGCTGCGCGATGGTCAGGCGCTGACTTTCGTACGCGTCTCCGATCCCACGGTACGGGTGTTGAAACTACTGCGTGGCGAAGTTGATCTGTTGCAGAATGATCTGTCGCCGGAGCTGGTGCGCTATTTGCAGGACAAGGTGGGTGTCAGCATGCGCCGCGCGCGCGGCTCCAACTTCACTTATCTGGGTTTCAATCTCGACGATCCGCAGTTGGATGATCCCACCATCCGCCGAGCCATCGCCCAGGCTATCGATCGCGAGGCCATCGTGCACTATCTGATGGATGGCTCGGCCCGGCTCGCCAGCGCCCTGCTGCCACCGGATCACTGGGCCGG
>JALTPW010001030.1 GCA_026999335.1 Chromatiales bacterium | reverse complement strand
CGGGCATGGATGATTATGTGCTGAACATAACGAATAATGAGAAGTAGATTGTTCGTATGCCGTAACAGCTGTTATTCCAGCAGGTTAAAGTCCTGCAAAAGGAGTTGTCCGTACGCCTTTTTAGCACCAGGAAGCAGCGTCTGAGTAATCAGGGGTTGTAAGTTTCCCATGGGCAAAGATGCAGGCCGTAACGCAAGTGAACCTACGTGTAGCCTCGTTAACTTTATGTGGAGAAGCCGACCTTCTGGACACTAAGGGAAGGCCGTTGTGTTCGGGATTGGAGAACGGAAGCGTCCCGAATGATCTCCCGGGGTATCAGGGATGGCATGTATCGGAGGAATGGCAGCGCAGTGCGGGAGACCCGATGCGGAAACGGCTCAGGACCGTGAACCAGGGGATATAAGGGCAACCGAAATTTCCCTGGGCCGTATCGGGAGTCGGAGGGGTTCATAGTACCGATTGAGGCCAGGGGACAACATAACCCCCGGCCGAGGGAAGGGACCCTACTTTGTTCACGCAACCAAAGAGCGGAGGGTCAGGAGATTGCCATGCTATCAACTCCGAACAGTATCAAGACGCTACAGAGGAAGCTCTACCATAAGGCCAAGCAGGAGCCGCATTTTCGCTTCTACTCCCTGTATGACAAGGTCTGTCGGGCAGACATCCTGAGTCATGCCTATGATCTTGTCCAGGCGAATAAGGGTGCCCCCGGGATTGACGGGGTGAGCTTTGAGTCTATCAGGGAAGGAGAGGGCAAGGATGTTTTTCTGCAAAGGTTGGAAAAGGAATTGCGGGAGAAGCGATACCGCTGTCAAGCGGTGCGCCGGGTCTGGATACCGAAAGCCGATGGCAGCAGGCGTCCCCTCGGGATTCCCACAATTCGCGACCGGGTAGTGCAGCAGGCAGTGAAGCTTGTGATCGAACCGGTTTTTGAGGCCGATTTTTGCGACAACTCGTATGGGTTTCGTCCGAAACGGTCGACTCATCAGGCGGCCGACGCCATAGCCGGGGCACTGGTGACTGGCCATCGTCGGGTAATCGACGCGGATTTGTCTAAGTATTTTGACACCATTCCTCATGCAAAACTGCTGGCCGTGGTAGCCGAGCGGATTATCGACAAGGGTATCCTGTCGTTACTCAAGCAGTGGCTCAAGGCGCCGGTGGTGGAAGAAGAGGGGAGAAAGCGTCGGAACATCGGCGGCGGCAAGGGGAACCGGGTCGGCACACCCCAGGGAGGGGTAATTTCTCCTCTCTTGGCGAACCTGTATCTGCATCTGCTGGACAGGATATGGGTGCGGCACGACATCCCCCGCCGTTATGGTGCGCAATTGGTGCGCTATGCCGACGACTTTGTGATCCTGTGCAAAGGCAGTGTGGATACGCCCATGCAAATCGTGAAGACGCTACTGGATAAATGCGACTTACGGCTCAATGAGAAAAAGACCTCGGTGATCGATGCGAACCGAGAGAGTTTCGACTTTCTCGGGTTTACCTTTCAGATGAGGAAGAGCTATCGCAGCGGGAAAGTCTACCCGCATGTCGAGCCGTCCAAACGATCCGTGGAGCGTATCAAGGCCAGGATCAAGGAGTTGACCAATCGCCGGAGGACCTTGGTGCCGTTGCCCGTTCTGGTACAGGAGGTTAATGAAGCCCTTCGGGGCTGGACCGCCTATTTCCACCATGGAAACAGCAGCCATGTGATGGGCCGGGTCAAGCACTTCACCGAGGAACGAATGCGTAAACACTTGCGTATCCGCCACAAGGTTCGTACTCGAACCGAGGGATACAATAGGTTTTCAACAGCGTACCTCTACCGATGTATTGGCCTGTATCGAGTTCCGACCTATGCGAAATGGAAGCGTCAGGCGCAAGCCTTATGGTGAAGAACATCGGAAAGCCGTGTGCGGGAAAACCGCATGCACGGTTTGATGAGGGAGCATTGAGGAAGCACGGCCTTGGAACACGTAGTAGCCGCGGGCGGCGAGGCGTCTTGAATATAAAAAGAGCTGGGGAACCGGCTGAATCAATGCTCTACTCTACAAAAATACAACCATATTTATTGGTGTGTTA
>JALTPW010001029.1 GCA_026999335.1 Chromatiales bacterium | reverse complement strand
TGCACGGCGTTAAAATCCAGCGCGTCGGGGATGACCGCAAAGATGCCGGAGTGGCTGTCTTTGCTGCTGAGCAACCACTCGGTGATGGGGGTGTATTGTTCAAGTTTGATGAGGTAGGGGGCCATGGCGGCCAGTTCGGGCAGCAGTTCGCCACGAAACAGGCAGCAATAGTCTGCCGGGTAGTTGTAGAGTCTGGGCAATAATCCGGGCAGCGCGGCGCCATCGACGACGGCGTAGGCGTGGTGGCCGGGGGTGGCAAACAGGTGTTTGTCGATGTTTTCCTGGCGGGGGTCGTCAAAGATCATGTGCTGTCGCCTTTACTGGGCCGGGTTATCGGACACAGATTTCACAATAGCGTTTGCCGGCTTTTGCCGCGTTGGCCAAGGTTTGCGCCTGTGCCTGCTGGGCCGCGATAAAGCCGCCTGCGCCCACATCCGATCCCGTATCACCGGTCTTTACCGGCGCTGAGCCCCACCGCCGCCACCATCCCCAATCAACACGGTGGGACAGCCGCCGACGATCTTTGTGGGAGACTATGCCCGTTCGCTTGGGGTAAACATGCATGTCGGTGATACGGGCGGCGGGTTTTCCCATGGCGGTTCCTTGGCGGGGTTGTGTTTATCAGCGGCGTCTGGTCGATGGGTGAATAAACCGTGGACGGTAGCCCGGTTGAGGCGAATGTTTGTTATGGATCCTCGTCAATCCGGCAAGAACGATAATGCAACGCCAAAGCCATGTTCAAGCGAATACCGCTCAATTTTGCCAAAAGGGTAATATTCACAAAATCATCGGGCCTGACATCCTGTTCGATTCACCCTGCTTCCTGCTGCGGAAAAGTGGAAAAGGATCGGAAAAGGGGCGTAACATGGAATGCCATTATTATTCCTGCAAGAACGGGAATCAGCACGTAGGTTGGGGTGAATGTTTTTTATGAACCCCAACGTGCCAGAGCAACAAACCATCTCCAAAACACAAAATTCATTTTCAAAAATCAAAAAATATTCGTATTTTGTGTAGTGATCATGTCGGTATTTTTTCTCGATCAATGCGGTTCACCATGTCCTGTCGCGCTGGTTTGTCGTTGCTGCCATGGATTGTTTCAGCGCTTGCATCTTTGGGCCGAAATAGCGTCTACTATGCGCGGAAGTCGGCTGGACAGTCGCTGTGTGTCTTGCTTGCAAAACATGTGGAGGAAAGTCCGGGCTCCAAAGGGCAGGGTGCCAGGTAACGCCTGGGGGGCGTGAGTCCACGGAAAGTGCCGCAGAAAACAGACCGCCGATGGCCCGGTGTTCACACCGGCGCACAGGTAAGGGTGAAAAGGTGCGGTAAGAGCGCACCGCGCCGCTGGTAACAGCGGTGGCAGGGTAAACCCCACCCGGAGCAAGACCAAATAGGGGAGCATTGGCGTGGCCCGCGTTGCTCCCGGGTAGGTCGCTCGAGCGTCGCAGTGATGCGGCGCCCAGATGAATGACTGTTCTCGACAGAACCCGGCTTACAGGCCGACTTCCTCTTTTTTCTCATGGTTTCCACTGTTGCTTGATCCGAGGCATCTGAAGGCGCTCCTGACAGGTGCGGGGTATTTCTGCGCCTGCGGCAATCGCGGGCATGGCCCGCTCCTACGGTTTCCCGACGTTGGGCGCCTCCTTCTTTTCTGCTTGATCTCCCGTTTTGCCTCCGATTGACCGCCAAACCTCATCCTTTACTTTAACTTCACACAGCAACGATTTGATTGCCGTCAGGTAGTTCGTTTTTATGCCTGCCAGGAATGGCGTCATGACGCTAAGTCATTGTGTGAAAAGAAAGATTTCCCAGATTTTAGCGCGTTAATTTCTTGACAGTGGGTGCGGGTGGTTCCTATAGTGTGGCAAAGTGGGATGAAGTGGGCAATTGTGGATTTTTGTGTCACACCCGCTTGTCTCAACCTGAATCCGAGGGTTCAGGGCAAGTCAACATTGGGAGCGATCATTGTTTCGCGGAGTCAACACACTGAATCTGGACGTCAAGGGACGTATGGGCATGCCTGCGCGTTATCGCCAGCGCCTGGCTGATGCCTGCGATGGACAGATGGTAG